>QHUE01000334.1 GCA_003221825.1 Gemmatimonadota bacterium | reverse complement strand
GCCCACGTCGTGTAGGTAGGCGCCTAGCAGGATAGTGGTCTCCGCTTGGTCGTCGAGCCCGAGCAAACGCGCCATGGCAACGGCATTTTGCGCGACCCGCTCGCAATGGCCGAACGTGTGCGGGTCGGCGGCTTCGATAGACCGGCCCCACTCCCGGACCACCGCCAGGTACGTGCCTTCGAGCTCCGCCACCTTCCCGCCCACGTGGATCAGGTCGACGCGGGCATCCAGGCGGCGGAACATTCCGTACGCGGTGTTGAGCAGGCGCAGCGCGTCCTGGTTGCGCTCCGTCACCTGAAACAGCACTGCCAGCTCACGGGCGGCTTCGGCTTCGTTCAGCACCGACCCCGTGCTGGCCGCCAACGCCATTGCCGAGCGGAGCCGCGACTCGGCGAGCGCGGGGCGGCTCACCTCTCGATACATCATGCCCAACACGCGATACGCTTCGGCCTTCGCGCCGCGTGCTCCCAGCTGATCGTACAGGGCGAGCGCCGCCTCGGCGTTCTGGCGCGCGTTCTCGAACCGCTGGCGCGCCACGTCCACTTCGGCGTGATGGACGAGACAGAGGCCCTGCAGATGCAGGTCACCGGTGCGCTCGGCGATCACGCGACTCTCCCGGAAGTAGCGGTCCGCCTCGTCGAACTGCTCGCGGTCGGCACTGACCATGCCCAGGTTGTGGTAGGCAATAGCGCACCCATGCTCGTCACCGGCACTGCGGAACGCTTCGAGGGACCGCCCGTACCGTGTGTGCGCCTCGTCGAGCTCGCCCTGGATATTCGCCAGAATCCCGAGGTTCTGCTCCACGCGCGCGCGCAGCTCGCGGTTCTCCCCGCCAAGCTCGAGCGCCTCAAGGAACGCCTTGCGCGCCTCGCCGAGGGCGCCGGCCGCGAGATCGAACCCGCCCAGTGTGTTCAACGCCTCCGCCGCGAGCACATAGTTGCCGATGGCTCGCGCCACACCGTAGCTGCGGTGGCACAGACCGCGGGACAGGGACGCCTCGTTGCGATGATGCCACACCACGGCGAGACGCCGGAGGGCCTCGACCAGGACCGTCCGCTCCCCGCTCGCCTCGGCGGTGTCAATCGCGGCTTGGTAGCGCTCGATCGCCTCGGGGACACAGCCCGCGCGCTCCCGGCCGCGCGCCTCGTGCAACAAGTCCGCGGCGCGATGGGTCACGCCGCCGGTGACGACGCCGGCGTCACCAGGCGATGGCATAATCCGAGAAGTGTTGGAGCTGACCCGTGACGGCCTGAGTCGTGACGTCGTCCACCGACGGCACGTACTCGAGGATCTGCAGCGCCTCGGTCGTGTAGGCGATCCGTCTCGGATCGCTCGACAGCATCGTGTTGCAGTTCGCGTAACTCATCGTGAGGGACGCGGGCTGCAGGAAGGTCAGGCCCTGAGGTTCGAAATGGATGTGGTTCACCGTGTCGGACGGCGTCACCGCGGTGATGCTCACCGCCGAGTCGAGCGCGCCGGCCGGCACCGAAGCCTTCATGAACGTCTCGTCCTTTCCTCGAGCGCCAACCGCGCGGTGGTGACGCGCGCCGTCGCGCCATCCTTCTGCGCCGGCTCTGTGCTGGCGTCAGCGAACCGGCTTACCCACGGATACTCAGGCTCCGGCTTGCCCGAGCGCACCGCCGCCGCGGCGCGGGCGATCAAGGCAACCGGATCGATAGGAGAGTACTTGAGGTTCGTCACGGCATCGTATCCGATCCGCAACGTCGGCCAGGAGACCCGGGGTCCCCGCCCGATCGATTCGCGCAACGCCCCGCCGATGCGCCCGGCGAGCTTCAGCGCGCCGACGTCATCGGTTCCGGGCGCCAGCACCGCGAATTCCGTCGGACCCCACGCGCCGACGACGTCCGACAGGCGCGTTGTCTGCGCGACGAGGGCGCCGGTTTGGGGTTCGGCCGGGTCGGCTTCCACCGCGAATACGACGCAGGCGAGCGCCCCGCGGCTCCGGGACAGCAGCGCCCCGAGTTCGCGCGCCCGGCGCGCCAGCCCGGAACGGCTGTGCAGTCCCGTCGCCGGATCCACCGGCCCCTCCGCCAACGCGGCGTCGATGTTGCGCTTCGCTTGCACATAGGTCTGGAGCTTGAGCGAGATCTCGGCGAGGTCACCCGGATAGCGCAGAAAGTCCCACGCCCCGGCGCGGAGCGCGGTCACGCGTTGTTCCGGCGTCGGCTTGTCCTCCGCCACGATGAGGACGGGAACACTGCGTCCGATGTGCGGATCGTTTTGGAACAGAGAACAGGCGTCGATCCCCGACATATCGGGCAGCTGGGCATCGAGGATGATGAGGTCGGGCCGGATTTCCCGCGCCCACTCGAGCGCGAGCGAGCCGCTCGCCGGCTGGACGACGGCGTACCCATTCGTGTCGAGCACGCGGCCGAGAGAGTGGTCTCGGACAACCGTGATCAGGACGATCGTCGGAACGCTGGGGGCGGTGACCATTGCGATCGTGCATGTCCGCAACAACCGGGCCTCGGCCACGGCGACCGGATCGAGCGCAACTCATGGTTGTGGAACCGACTCAACGATCGTGCGACCGCGGTGGGCGAGGTTCCGGCGCTACACGGAAGTGTGGTGCGGACGCAACACCAGGCTACGGCTTCAGCCTGTGCGGGACTTCGACCAGTTCCCGCACGAGCGCTTCGAGGCGATTCACCAACTCATCGAGCTCGCGCAAGCGCTTCGTACTGGTGCGGCGATAGACGGTGCGCGCGGTCAGATAGGTGATCCCCAACCATACCGGAATGACGGTCAGGACCGCGGCACCGAAAAACGACCGACCGAACTGGCTCACCTGCCCGGCGTTCCGAAGCACGCGCCGGATCTCCTCCACGACGGTCGCATACTCGGACTCCGGCAGCTCACCGTCGACGACGCGCTCGAAGAAGATCTCCGTGGGGCCGGAAACCCACTTGTTGGTGCGATTGGGCGCCAGGGATTCGGGCGTGACGTAGGGTGCCTGGAACGCGTCCGCCGCGGCACGCACGACCTCCGGAGCGACGCCCACCTCGCCCGCTAACGCCTCGACACCGCCGAGGGTCATCGCGCCGGACGCGGTCTTGTTGGACGCCTCCATTTCCGTGGCGCGTTTGACGATTGCCTGCACTTCGTCCTTGTCATAGCGCCGCCGGGGACCCGCTTCCCCGCGCGTCAGCTCCTCGATCAGCGCCGAGGTCGTTGCGGTGCGCTGGTCGTGGCGGATCGCGAGCCCGCGCACCAGCGCGCCTTCGACCCTCGGCCCGATGCTCGTCAGCCGCGTGCGGTGGCTCGCCGAAGCCTCGAGGAATCGACCGGCCCGAACTGCGTCCTCGGTCGGCCACCGTCCCGGGACGTCGCCCACAAGCATCTCGTAGATCACGACCGCCAGGCTGTAGACATCGGTGCGTTCATCGAGCTCGGTCAGACCGGCCGCCTGCTCAGGGCTCATGTACCCCGGCGTGCCGACGGGGAATCCGGTGCGCGTGAGATTGGCGCCGCCCGCGGTGCTCACAGCCTTCGCGATGCCGAAATCGGCGACGATGGGATGTCCCTGCGAGAAGAGGATGTTCTCCGGCTTGATGTCGCGGTGCAGGACGCCCATGCGGTGGGCGTACGACAGCGCATCCGCGACCGGCTCGGCGATCGCCAGCGCCTGCGGCTGGGAGAGCGCGCGACGGGGCGGACCTTCGAGCTGCTGCCTGAGCGAAGCCCCTTCGATGTACGGCATGACGTAGTAGAGGAAACCGCCCGCCTCGCCTGAATCGTGCAGCGTGAGGATATGTGGATGCTGCAGGCGGGCGGCGATCTGAATCTCCTTCAGAAAACGCTCGACGCCGAGGAATGCCGCCAGGCCGGGGAGGAGCACTTTGAGCGCGACGGCGCGGTGGTGCTTGTTGTCGTCGGCGAGATACACCGTCGCCATCCCACCGCGGCCCAGCACGCGGCGCAGCGCGTAGCGGTCGGCGAGCGCGGCAGCTAGGTCAGGCGGGATCTCGTCGGACACGTCGAGAACCTATGCCGCGGCCGCCGTTTGGGGAGTGAGCGCCTTCGACTCATCGTACTCACCTTCCCAGCGGGCCATCACGACGGTCGCCAGGCAGTTGCCGATGAGGTTCACGGTCGTCCGCGCCATATCCATCACGACATCCACGCCGAGCAGGGCGATGGCCATCTCGCCGGGCAGGGGGAACGAGGCTACGGTCCCCATGAGGATCACGAGCGCCGCACGAGGCACGCCGGCGACGCCTTTACTCGTCAGCATCAGCGTCAGCATCATGAGCAGCTGCTGCCCGAGCGTCAGCGGAACGCCACCGGCCTGCGCGACGAAGATCGCCGCGACCGACAGATACAGCGTGCTGCCGTCGAGGTTGAACGAGTAGCCCGTCGGCATCACGAACGCGACGATACGGCGTGGGACGCCGAGGGCTTCCATCCGTTCCATCGCTTTGGGCAGCGCGGCTTCCGATGACGCCGTCGAGAAGGCGATGAGCGCCGGCTCCTTCACGGCGGCGATGAAGGCGCCAATCGGAACCCGCGCCAGGCGTGCCACGGGATACAGCACGAACAGTCCAAAGACGACGAGGGCGACGTACAAGGTCACGACAACCAGCGCCAGGCTCTTCAACTTTCCCAGGCCACCGGGCTGGCCCACCGTCACCGCCAGCGCCGCCGCGACCGCGATCGGGGCGAACTTCATGACGATTCCGGTAAACTTGAACATCACGTCGGCAACGGCCTCACAGAAACCGAGCATCGTCTCCTTGGAGCGGCCGCGTACCTGGGTGAGTCCCATGGCGAACAGCACGGACCAGAAGACGATCTGCAGCATCTCGTTGCGCGCGGCTGCGTCGAAAAAACTCTGCGGCACGATATGCTCGAGCACGGTGGCGAAGGTGACCGGCCCGCTCGCCGCCGGCGCCGCGGCAGCGGCTGCGGTGGCCGTCACGCCCACACCCGGTTTCATGATGTTGACCGCGAGCAACCCGATAAACAGGGCGAGGGTGGTGACGATTTCGAAGTAGATGATGGATTTCAGCGCGAGCCGTCCGACGCGCTTCATGTCGTCGCCGTGCCCCGCGATGCCGACGACTAGCGTGCCGAAGATCAGCGGCACGATGATCGATTTGATGATCCGGATGAACGCGGTCGAGATCGGCAGGAGCGAGACCGCGAACGCCGGAAACCAGACGCCGATCGCCACACCGGCGAACATGGCGGCGACGATCCACTGCGTGAGGCTACGGCGTCGGAGGAAGGTCCACATAGGGCGGCGTGAAGGATAACCGCCCCAAAACGAAGCTCGCTAGCGCTTGATAAACGTACCGCGGCGCAGCTCGTCGTACGCCGTTTGCAGTTCCTCTTTGGTGTTCATCACAATCGGCCCCTGCCAGGCCACCGGCTCCTGCAGCGGCTGCCCCGACACGAGCAGGAACCGCATGCCCTGCTCTCCCGCCTGCACCGTGATTTCGTCGCCCGAGTCGAACAGCACGAGCGAGCGGTTTCCCGTTTGCTGCGCGCTTTCACTGCCCGCATCCCGGCCGCCGGCCGACACGCGATCCGTCCGAACGCCCTGCGGCGCCGAGGCGTCGCGGAACGTGCCGGCGCCCTCGAACACGTACGCGAACGCGTGGCGGGACGCCTCGACCGGAATCGTCTTGCGCACCCGCGGAGGAATCCAGATGTCCAGGTAGCGGGGATCGGCGGCGACGCCCTCGACGGGGCCGCGCTTGCCCCAGAAATCGCCGGCGACGACGCGCACGCGCGTGCCGTCGTCATCCACGACTTCGGGAATCTCCTGCGCATGAATATCCTGATACCGGGGATCCGTCATCTTCAGGCTGCCTGGCAGATTCGCCCACAACTGGAATCCGTGCATGCGGCCGCGCTCGTCACCCTTCGGCATCTCCTGATGCAGGATGCCGCTTCCCGCGGTCATCCACTGGACGTCGCCGGCCCCCATGGTGCCCTTGTTGCCCAGGCTGTCGCCGTGCTGGACACTGCCGCTCAACACGTAGGTGATCGTCTCGATGCCGCGGTGCGGGTGCCACGGAAACCCCGGGAGGTAGTCCTCGGGGTGCTCGTTGCGGAAATCGTCGAGCAACAGGAACGGATCGAAGTCGCCGGTACGGCCAAACCCGAACGCGCGGCGCAGCTTGACGCCGGCGCCTTCGAGTGTGGGCAGCGACTGGGAAATCGATTTGACGGCGCGGATGGACATGGCGTCTTAACCCTGCGGGGGCGCGATCGGTTCCCGGCTCACTTCACGAACGTATTCCGCACGCGCTGCGAACGCAGCATGTACGCGATCCAGATGGCGGCAACGACCATGCGGCCGAACTGCCGACTCCACTCGGTCGCCGTTGGATCACTCACCGGCACAAAACTCATGAGCAGCATGTCCGCCAGGGAGAAGACGATGGAGGCCGCGACCACCCAGATGAACGTCCTCGGGAACTGGCGCTTCTTTGTGTAAAACAACCAGACCGTCAGGACCGTGAAGACCAGCATGGCAATGTTGCCAAACAGCTCGAACATCAGGAGCGGTGCCCAGAGGGGATGATAGTTGCTCATCCCCGGGGTCGTGAGCGCTGCCCAGGTCGACGCGCTGTACCCCGGCAACGTCTTGGACAATGTAAAGAGAATTCGTATCGGAGAGATCGTGATGCCGAAGCCGACGAGGATGAGCCAGCCGCCCAGGCCCACAGGCTCATGGCGCGGGATGGCAGCGGGAGCCGCGCCCGAGACCGGAGCATCGCCGGCGACGGCCAGGGGCGCGCGCGCTACCCGCACGGCGCCCATGACGGCGAGGGCGGCGGCGAGGAGCGCGGCCATGAGCACGGACCAATTGATCCGCGTTTCGTCAGTCGTCTCCGCGCGATCGCCCGGCGGCGTCACGCTGAACACGAGCAGGTCGTTCGCCCGGGCCATCTGTTTGACATACTCGGCGGCGCCTGCGGGCATGACATGGTCGGCGAGCGTCTCGTACTCCCACTCCAGCTTGAACACGTCGCCCGCCACGCTCAGCCGGCGCGAGAACCGTGCGGCGGGCGTCGTGATGTGCTCTTCCCGGGGACGGATATTCCATCCGCCCGGGCTTTCCGCATTGATCACATAGCGAATGTGTGCGTTTTGTCGCACGGCGAGGGGCATCTTCCGGTCTGCCGCGGTCGCTCGCGGCACCGCCAGGGAGAGCTCCAGAGGCTCGAACTTCCCGGTGGGATGCTCCGCGGTGCCACCAGCCCAGAAGTCCGGAATGGTATAGCGCTCGACAGTACGTATGACGTTGTCGGTCTCATTGTCATCCACGCTCGGCTGCTCATCGGACCGGATGGAGGGATAGAGCTCCGAGTAAAAATTCGTGTATTGCTGCCGCAGCTCTTTCGGTGATCGAGCGGCGATCCAGGCACGGGTATCATTGGCGCTGGCCCCGCGGTATTCGGTCACCACATGCATGGTCGCCGAATCGCGACGATCACCGAGGGAAAAGGTCACGGCAACGTCGGTGGTCGGCCCGGGGCTCCCCATCCCCTCCATCGGCACGAGCGAGTCGCTGCCGCCGGCGCAACATCGTGACGAGGAGCAGCGTCTTGTCCTTGCAATCACCGTAGCGGCGGCGCATCACCGTCGCGGGGAGATAGGGGCGGTGGGAGTTGACGCCGATCTCCACGCCGAGATAGCGGATCTCGTCCTGGACGAAGCGCAGCGCCGCCAGGGTGCGACGTTCGGGCGATTCCGATGACGCGCGGATGTGCTCGATCGTGGACTGCAACGTGGCGGGTATCTCGGCATCGGGAAACAGTGAGTCGCCCCACGCGGCGACCGCCGCCCAGCTCGCGAAATCGCTCAATTGGACGGCGGCGTATGGGTTATACCAGCTCGGCACATTGGGTTCCGGGATCTGGGCCGGCACGTTGCGCGCCGACCATTCGTATTCAGTCACCGAGCCGGCGGTCGTAATCGTTGGCTGCAGCTCGCTCTGCAGCGGGTGGATGAACAAGGGACGGCCCGCCGGCCACAGCAGCCGGAAGTACCGCTGCATCACCGGGACGTCGTCCTGCAGCGAGGGCTGCGCCGTGTAGTGGCTGCCGAACACCGGATTGGTGCCGCGCCGCGTGAAGCTGTACTCGATGACGTCGCCGCGGCGCACGTCCTCGAGGAGCACGACCACGGAGAGTGAGGCGTCGTAGATCTGATCTTCCAGCTCTGTTTCGCGCTGCGCCACGCGCACGCGACCGGGCCTGAGCTGGTCGATGACCCGATCGCCGCGCCGCAACCGCACGGAATGGAGGACGAGCCGCTGGTAGGAGGAATCGAAGACGATCTCGAGCTGCGAGTTCTGCTGGACCGCGCCCTCGTCGAGCACGCGGTAGGCGACATGCCAGTATTGCTCGACGCCGGAGCTGCGGACCGCCTCCTGGCGATCGGAGAGCAGCGTCTCGGTGCCCTCCGTCGCCAGGTGCGGCGCCGAGAGCACCGGCTCCCGGACCTTCACCCACGACGCGGGCGGCCCGATCTGGTAGGGGGTCTGCGCGACGAGCGTGGCGACCCCGCCGATGACGATGGCGATGCAGGCCAAACGCATGCGCCGCTAAGTTAGCCGCGGCGCGTTGGACCCGGAACCCGAGTCTAGAAGCCCAGCCAGTACGTCATTTTGACGAGGAAGATGTTCTCCGACGGCCCCTGAAACAGGGCGCTCGCGTCGTCGCCGAACTGGATGTCGCCGCGCGGCCGGTCGGGAATCCGGCTGCTGCGGGTCCAGACGACGAACAGGGTCGACCCGGGGCGGTACTCCCAGCGCAGCACAGCGTTGCCGCGCAGCGAGCGGAACGTAAACGTCGGGTCAGTGAACGTGTACGTGGGAGCCCCACCGCCCAGCGTGTCGGCATCGAGTTGAATCGTGGCCGGATCGATGGCCGGCTTCGTCGCCGGCGTGATGACGACCGTTCCGAAGTCCCGGCCATACGCCAGCCGTCGCACCGAACGCGGCGCGGCGAAAACGTTGTAGCGCGAGAACGCACCGGACACGATGAGCGGTTGCACGAAGAGCTCGAGCGTCATGGTCGGCGTGAAGGTGACGTTGAGGCGCGTATTCATCGAGATCGTGTTCTGCGCGAGATGCGCGAACACGTAGCGCGTGCCGAAGAAGTTGGTCGCGGTGGGATCGGCATACGAGCCGACGAACTGCATGCCGGTCACGGTGTGATCGTATGAGGGGCCCAACGAGACGGAGACGTTCGAGCGCGGCTTGAGCTCGAGCGATAGGCTCGTCGAATTACCGCAATCCCTGTCGCTGTTGCAACCGTAGGAGCCGTTGAGCCCCGCCACGATCCGTTTGCGCGAATCGCTGTTGATGTTCAGGTACCAGAAGTCGTTCGACGGGCGTTTCACGACTGGCCCGCCGCGCGTCAGCCGGTCATCGAACACCTGCGGACGGCGAATCCAGAATGTGCTCAGGTTCCAGTAGCCCAGCGTCTCGATCTGGCCGTACACCTGGACTTGGCGATCGGTGAGATCGCCGTCGAAGTTGTACTGCTGCTGCCCACCGCCGATGAGAAACAGCTGTCGATACCACTTGGTCGGCTTGGTCCAGATCGGGAAGATGTTGGCCTGCATCCACCAATAGTCGGCTCGCGAGAAGAACGCGATGTCGTTGTTGTTGTACGCCGGAGTCCGGAAGTTCGTGGACACCTCCCACAACCAATGCCCCGCTTCCTTGGAGAGGCGTGCGTATCCGCCGAGCCCCGCCATGCCGGTGCGGGGGGCCTGAGCATCGGCGGGATCAGAGCGGTCGGGTCGCTGGAAGTAGTGCGCCGATCCGAAGCGGACGCGCCGCAGCGCCGCCGTATCGCCCGAGATGTGCGAGCCCGCGAGCTGCGTCATTGCACCGGCGCGGTTTCGCGTCGCGTGACGGCGTCGAGCGTACCGATCGACCACCCGGTGCGAGTCCGGCCCGTGAGCTTGGCGGCACCGAGGATCGTCGAGTTCTCCGGCATGTCCGCATAGTCGACAGGAGTCGCGAGGCCGCTCCGGAACGGCGAGATCTGCGGCGGCCGGCCGATGCGACGCGTGAAGAGCATGGTGAGACTCGACACGTTGGAGCAGAAGAAGCAGTTGATCCCACCGAGGCCGAAATACCCGGCGCCCGCGACGAAGAAGGGCCGCTTCTCGTCGAAAAAGGTCTCGAACGCCGAGAGGTTCACGACGGCGGGATCGACTTCGACCTGACCGAAGTCCGGATTCACGGTGGCATTGAGCGTGAGATTCGATGTGACGCGCAGGGTCGCGTCACCGCCGACCCGCCCGTCGACCGCATGGGGATTGAAAAACGGATCGGTCCGGTCGCCTGGAATGTTGGAGTTACGGCCGACCAGATAGGGCAGCACCTCCGCCCGTCCTGGGGCGTGATGGATCACGAGACCATGCAGATGGCCGAAGCGCGGTGGGCCGCCCGTCTCCTGCAGACCCCACCAGCTCCATTGCGACAGCTCATTCAGGCGATTCTCTTGCCGCCACATCTGCAGTCCCCAGGTCTGCTCCTCGCCGGTCGAGGGATACCGCAGCTGCGAGAACGGAATCCGCAGCTCCGCCGTCCAGCCGAGCGAATCGATGTTCGTCTGCACCTCCCATACCGGGTCCCACGACGGATCGCCGCCGCCGCCGAGGCCGTTCGCGTCCTGTTTGACGCCGGACGGGTTCACGGTGAAGAAGAGCCGACCGATGTGATCGTGATACGTATCGAAAATGACTTCGAAGTAGTCAGAGGCCAGGTTGGCATCGCGTCGGACGAGCCTGGTACGAACGCCACGCGCGCCGGAGTCATCGTACATCCGTGCGCCCACATAGATGGCCGCATCATCGAAGGCGAACCGGACCTCGGTCCGCTGCGTCGCCGGCTGCCCCTCGTGCGGCTGATTCTGGCGGAAGCCGGTCGCGATGGGCGCCGTTTGCCACACCGCCTCGTTCAGCTTGCCATCGAGATGGATCTCCTCCCGCAGCGGGACCGCGGTGACCTCCGGTGCCGGAGTGGGATGAATGTTCTGCGCTATTAAGGAAGGGGCACACAGCACGACGAGCAGGACGGTGAGTCTCGGCATGGTGGTCACGTGGGCTAGGATACCACGTTGGACGCAGCGCGGCGGAAAAAGGTTGCGGCCCTGACTGGAGCCTTACAATCTCTTCCATTAGATA
>QHUE01000333.1 GCA_003221825.1 Gemmatimonadota bacterium | reverse complement strand
AGGCCAGTTACGGATTCAACGCCACTGCGCCGGAGGCGAGCCTCGCATATCAGAACCTGCTCGAGGCTCGGCGCTTCACGCTCTCGGTACAGGTTCCGCTGTGGCAGTGGGGCGCGCATCACGAAGGGGTGCGGGCGGCCGAGGCCGACCGCGAGCGCGTCACCAACCTCTCGGACGCGACGCTCGCCCAGGTTGCGCACGACGCTCGTTTCGCCGCGCTCGCACTCGCACAGGCCCGCCGCACCGCGCTGCTCGTGGCGAAGTCGGACAGCGTCGCCGCTAAGCGGTTTGAGGTGGCGTACAATCGCTACGTGATCGGCCGCATCACGATCGACAACCTGTACATCGCCCAGGCCGAGAAGGACCAGGCGCTGGTCGAATACGTCCGGGGGCTGCGCGGATACTGGACGGCGCTCTATCGCCTGCGCGGCGCCACGCTCTTCGATTTCGCTGCGGGACGGCCGATTCGGGGGGGATCGTGAATCTTCGGCTTGACCGGTCACGTACGCCGTCTTAGTTTGCTCGAAGCAGCTTCCCGAAATCATGCACGAAAGGTCTCGGACGAAATGATTCGTCAATCCACCGTTTCGCTCATGCTGCGCCGCATCTGGGCGGAGCCTGGCACGCTGTGCCGGCTCGGGCCATTCGCGGACAGTCGTGGGCGTATTGCGTCCGGCACTGCCGGCGCCGGTGGAGGTGGAGGAGCACCCTAGAAGTCGATCGGATCTAGTTCGCGCCGTGATCCGGCCTTCCGGGTGCTTCATGGGACCTGGGAGGCCGTTCTGTTACGTACGACTCGAGGATCACGGACATGAGCACGCAGCAACAACTCGACGATTCCCTCATTGCGCGGTACACGTCGCAGCCCACGAGGCTCCCTGCGGAGCTGCGGCGGCAGATCGAGCACGCCTGGCATGGCGCGCCCGTTCAGCTGTACGCGCTCGCCGATCTCGACCAGGGCCTGCGACTCAGCGAAGCGTGGTTGGCGCTCGGGCCGCGGCACATCGCCGTGGCAAAGCGTGAGAGCGATGGCTGGGACGTGCGGAGCTTCGAGCGGTCGCGCATCGAGGCGGTCAGGGAAGCGCCGGGATTGTCGGCGAACACCCTGACGATCCTCGGCACACCGGGCGAGCCAGCGCTGGCGCTGCTGCGCTACACGCACCGGCAGCGGCGGGCATTCGAGAACATCCGGTTCGTGCTCGAGCCGCCGTATCTGGCGCGCCACCTGATCGACCGCGTGGTGCGACCGGCACAGGCCGGAACGCTGTCGCTCGCGCGCGCCGGCACGATCGCGTGGCTGGCGGTCGCAGCGATGGCGGCCGTCTATCTGATACGCCAATCGGCGGCACACGTGCGGCTGCGCCTGATGTCGATTCTGGGCGAGTGGGTGGCTCGTGATCTGCGCGCCGAGTTGTACGAGCACATCCAGCATCTGAGCCTGGCGTTCTTCTCGCGCAAGCGGACCGGCAGCCTGATCACGCGCGTGTCCGCCGATACCGACCGGCTGTGGGATTTCCTGGCGTTCGGCGTCGTGGACGTGTCGCTGTCGCTCGTGATGCTCGCGGGGCTCGGAGCCGTGCTGCTCACGCTCGACTGGCGGCTGGGACTGGTGATGACGCTGCCGGTGCCGCTCTTCTGCTGGCTGATCTACCGGCACAGCGAAGACATCACTCGGCTGTTCATCCGCGCGTGGCGCAAGTGGTCACGGGTGACGGACGTCCTGTCGGACACGATCCCGGGCATTCGCGTGGTCAAAGCGTTCAACCAGGAGCGGCGGGAGATCGGGCGCTTCGGCGAGCGCAACCAGGACGTGACGGCGGAGTTCAACCGCATCCACAGGTCGTGGACGACGTTCTGGCCGTTGCTGATGCTGGGCGTGCACACGATGACCGTGGCGGTCTGGGTTTTTGCCGTGCCACGGCTGCTCGGGAACGGGGCACAGCTGCCGGTGGGAACGTTCGTCTCGTTCCTGCTCTACACGACGATGTTCGTCGGGCCGATCGAGGTGATCGGCCAGATGGCGCGCACGATCAACCGGGCGACGACGTCGGCGCACCGCGTGTTCGAGGTGCTCGATACCGAGCCCGAGATCCGCGATGTGGCCGAGCCGGTGCGGCTCGAGCCGGTGCATGGGCGGATCACGTTCGAGCACGTGACGTTCGGCTATGACGGCGTCCGGCAGGTGCTGCGCGGTGTGAGCTTCGACGTCGTACCCGGCGAGCTGATCGGGCTCGTCGGGCCGTCGGGCGGCGGCAAGACCACGATCGTGAACCTGATCGCGCGCTTCTATGACGTGACCGGGGGGACGATTCGGGTCGACGGCGTCGATCTCCGGCGGCTCGAGACGGGGCACTACCGGCGGCAAATCGGCATGGTGCTCCAGGATCCGTACCTGTTTCACGGCACAGTCCTGGAGAACATTCGCTACGGCTTGCCCGAGGCGCCGTTGAGCCAGGTCGTCGTCGCCGCCCAGGCGGCGAATGCCCACGACTTCATCACCAGGTTGCAGCACGGCTACGACACGGTGGTGGGGGAGCGGGGGCATACGCTCTCGGGTGGTGAGCGCCAGCGCGTCTCGATCGCGCGCGCGATTCTGCACGATCCTCGGATCCTCATTCTGGACGAGGCGACGAGCAGCCTGGATACGGAAACGGAGCGCGAGATCCAGCAGGCGCTGGAGCGGTTGGTGGCGGGCCGGACCGTGTTCGCGATTGCCCACCGGCTGTCGACGTTGCGCAAGGCGTCGCGGCTGTTCGTGATCGAGGAGGGCCGGTTGGTGGAACACGGGACGCATGCGGAGCTGTTGGCTGTGGTGAATGGGAAATACCGGCGACTGTACGAGATGCAGGTGCAACTTGCTTAGGTGTCTGGTGTCAGGTGTCGGGTGTCAGGCATCGCGCTCTGGCACCCGACACCCGACACCTGGCACCATGGAGGTTCCGTGGAATCGACACTAGTCAGGCGCTCCGATGATGGTGCGCCACGGACGCCCGCGGCCGAGCTACGGCTCGAATGGCGGGTCGACGGCTCACTGTGGGCCACGAAAGGGGACGAGGAGCGGCCGGTATCGGTGCGGCGCTGCTTCCCGTGGTCGGAGCCCGCTCGGCACCTGTCGTTGCGGGATTCGGACGAGGAGGAGTTCGCGCTCGTGCGAGATCCCGCCGAGCTCGATCCACACTCGCGCGCGGCGCTGGAGATGGCGCTCGCGGTGGCGGGGTTCGTGTTCGAGGTGACGCGGGTGCTCGAGATCGATGAAGAGGTCGAGATCCGGCGCTGGCGCGTCGAGACGCGGCAGGGACCACGAACGTTCCAGACCAGGCTCGATGACTGGCCGCGCACGCTGCCGCATGGCGGGTTGCTGATTCGTGACCTGGCGGGGGATCTGTATCACCTCGGCAGGCCGGCAGCATTGGACCGCCACAGCCGGGAACTGCTGTGGGCGTTCGTGGACTGACCGGCGGTTCGGCGGTTGGGCGGTTCGAAGAAACACCAACCGCTCAACCGCCCAACCGCTGAACCGCCTACTTCTGGCATTTCCTACAATGGATTGAGCTTGGCGTCGAACAACGCTTCGTTCGCGTAGATGTTGCCCACGCCGGCCAGGCGGCGCTGGTCCATGATCGCTTTCTTCACCGCCGTGCGCGTGCCCTTGAGGCGATCCGCAAAGACGAACGGCGTGAACGTCTCCTCGAGCGGCTCGGGACCGATCCGACCGCTGTACGCGACCCAGCCCGCTTCATCCAGCAGCCAGATCGTGCCGAGCCGCCGCACGTCGCGATAAACGAAGCGGCGTCCATCACTGAGCGTGCAGATGAGGACGGCGTACTTCGCTTGATCCGGGGTGAGCGGCTTGTCGTGGACGATCAGAGAGCCGGTCATGCGCGGCTGGATGATCATGCGGTGGCCGGATGACAGCCGAATGACGGCGTGTTTGGCGCGGCGGGAGACCTGTTCGATGGTGTTGCCGCGCAATGTTCTGATCAGGCGCGGCTTGGAGACCCGGCGCAACACATCGGATTTCTTCAGCTCCACGCGCGCGATGCGACACCCCTCGAGCCGCGGGGCGATTTCGCGGACGATCGTTTCGACTTCAGGCAGTTCCGGCACGCTGGATCTCGCGCCAGGCGACGTCGCGCCGCCAGGTCTTGCCTTCGAACGCAATCCGCTCGGCAGCCGCGCGGCTCGCGGTCGCCGCGCGCGCCACCGTCGTGCCGAGACCGGTCACGCTCAGCACACGGCCACCGGAAGTACGCAATCTTCCCTCGTGGTCCCGGGACGTGCCCGCGTGGAAGACGATCACGTCATCCCCGAGCTCCGCCGCGTCTGGGAGCCCGATCGCCACGCCCTTTTCCGGATTGTCGGGATACCCGCGCGCGGCCAGCACCGTCGTGACCGCGGCCCGCTCGGTCATCAACACCTGCTGGGTGGGCAACGGATTCCAGCGTCGCCGCGCGATCGCGATGAGATGCTCGGTGAATCCGGGCAGCAGCGCGGGCAGCAGCGCCTGCGTCTCCGGATCGCCGAAGCGCGCATTGAACTCGAGGACCGACGGCGTGCCGTCGGGCAGAATCATCAAACCGGCATAGAGCACGCCTTCGTAGGGAGACCCCTGCGCCGCAACCTCGCGCAGCACCGCGACGAGAACCTCTCGGCCGGCGTCACCCAGAGAGCCATCGAGCATGGCGCGCACCACGTGGGCGGCCCCGCTGCGGGTCTGGCACACGACGGCACCTTTCCCCGCGGCGAGTCCCGATGCCTTCACGACGAGCGGCTCGGCGTGATCTCCGATGTACTCCAGGGCAGGGCCCATTCCCACGAACGTGGCACTGGCCGCGGTACGGACGCCGGCGCGCCGCATGACTTCTTTTGCATATGCCTTCGACGACTCGAGGCGAGCGGCGGCGGCGGTCGGGCCGAACACGGCGCGGCCCCCGTCTCGCAGGCGATCCACCAGGCCCGCGGCGAGCGGGGCTTCGGGACCCACGATCGTGATGTCGATATCGTGTTGCTGGACCGCCGCGACCAGATCATCGATCGCGGTGGCGGAGATGGGGAGGTTGCTCGCGAGGCTCGCGGTACCGGGATTCCCGGGAGCGGCAAAAACGACGGTGTCGGAGGCGTCGCGCCGCAGCGCCCAGCAGAGGGCGTGCTCGCGGCCGCCGCCTCCGACGACCAATACTCTCACTTCTTCTTGAATGCGTCCGAAAACGCCTGAGCGGCTCGCTTGGCGGAGTCCACCACGTCGTTCACGACGGCTTTCGCTTCCTTCATATAGTGGTCACGCGCCTCATCGATGTCCTTGTCGATCGGCCGGTTCTCGGCGTCCGGGCCGCGGCGGGTGTACTCGCCGTTCAGAATGCGCTCGTAGTGGCCGGCTTCGATCCAGCGTTGCAGCTCGGCGGCGCGCAGCGTGTTGAACGGATGCGTACGCTCGAGCGTGTTCAGAATCTGGAAAATACGGTCGAGCGCGCCACCCGCCTCTTCGTATTCCTTGGCCTGGATCAGGAATTCGTTGAGGTCCATCTGCTTCATGTCGCCGCCGCCGGCCATCTTCAGGTACATGCGCATGGCGGCGTGAGGATCCTGGGTGGACAGGAGTCCCGCGCGATCGGACGAGAGCTCGCTTTTGCGGAACCACTCGAGCAGCGCGATCCGGATCGGCAGCAGCGCGATGCCCGCCAGGAACGGCAGGGTCGCGAAACTGAAGTTGAGGATCAGGATCAGGATCGTGACATAGAGCGCGTGCCCGCTCATCACATGGCCCAGCTCGTGGCCCAGGAGCGTCCGCATTTCGTCGTCATCGAGCAGCTTGAGCGCACCGGAGTTGATGACGATGAACGGCCGGTCCATCCCCTGGAACAGCAGGCGGATGCCGCGCTCGCCGATGAATCCGTAGATCTTCTTCACCACGAGGTCGAACCCGGGAACCGAGCGCAGCGACTGCAGCGCCGCGCGATCCGCCGGATGCTCCCACGAGACGGAAGCGATCTGAGTCAAGACTTTCCGCGGACGCGCCGCGGGAAGGTTGTTCGTTGGCTGTGTCATGCCTATCTCCTGATTGGATTCCCACCCGTACGGCGTGCAGAATCCCGTGTTTCGGTACGGTTAATCGTCCGCCAATGCCTGATCCAAATCCCCGATCAAATCCTCCACATCCTCGATCCCGACGGACAGCCGAACCAGGCTGTCGGTCAACCCCATACGACGCCGCATCTCGGGCGGCACGCTGGCGTGGGTCATGGACGCCGGATGCCCGATGAGGCTCTCGACCCCTCCCAGCGACTCGGCCAGTGCGAAGATCCTGGTTCGCTCGACGAAGCGACGGGCGAACGCGGTATCGCCCAGCTCGATGCTGATCATCCCCCCGAATCCCTTCATCTGACGGGACGCGAGCTCGTGCTGCGGATGCGACCGCAGGCCGGGATAGTATGTGCGCTGCACCCGTGGATGCTGCTCCAGCCACTCGGCCACCCGGCGGCCGTTGGCATCGTGCTGGCGCATGCGCAGCGCCAGCGTCTTGGTGCCGCGCAGCGCCAGCCAGCAGTCGAACGGCCCCGGCACCGCACCGGACGAGTTCTGTATGAAGCCGAGGCGCTCCGCGAGGTCGTCGCGGGTCGTCACCAGCATCCCGCCGACCATGTCGGAGTGGCCGTTCAAGTACTTGGTGGTCGAGTGGAGCACGATGTCGGCGCCGAATTGCAGCGGCTGCTGGAAGTACGGTGTGGCGAACGTATTGTCGACGACGAACAGCGCCTTGGCCTTGCGTGCGATCTCGCCGGTCGCCTTGAGATCACACAGTCGCATCATCGGGTTGGTGGGCGTCTCGGCGTAGACGATCCTGGTGTTCGGTGTGACCGCGGCCGCGACGGCTGCGGTGTCGCCGCCGTCCACGAACGTGAAGGTGAGGCCGAGCCGTGCCCAGATGTGCGTCATCTGCCGGTGCGACCCGCCATACACGTTTTCACCGCTCACGACGTGATCGCCCGCCGACAGCAGCTTCATCACGGCGTCGAGCGCCGCCAACCCGGAGCCGAACGCGAATCCGTGAAGGCCGCCCTCCAGCGCGGCCACGTTGCGCTCGAGTGCCTCGCGCGTGGGATTGCGCGTGCGGGCATACTCGTAGCCCTTGTGACGCCCCAGTCCCTCCTGGATATAGGTCGAGGTCTGGTAGATGGGTGTCATGACCGCGCCACTGAGGGGATCGCCTACGTACCCGGCGTGCACGGACCGAGTCGCAAAGCGGTGCGCGAGATCGTGTTCTGCGACACGCGTCATGGCCGGAACGTAAGGGCCGCTTCCGCCAGGGGCAAGCGACACATACGTTAGGCACGCGATGCCACCGTTTTCAGGAATGCGTTGTCTCGTCGTCGACGACGAGCCGCGGCTGCGCCGGGTGCTGGTGCGCCTGCTCGAAGGCGAAGGGTTCGCGTGCGCGGAAGCGGGCTCGGGCGTCGAGGCGCTGCAGGAGCTGGAGAAGGGCCCGGTGCCGCTCGTCATCTCCGACCTGCGGATGCCGGAGATGGACGGCGTGACGCTGCTGCGCGAAATCATCTCCCGCTGGCCCGAGACGGCGGTGATTATGGTGACCGCGGTGGCCGAGGTCGAGAGCGCCGTCGCGTGCCTGCAGATGGGCGCCCTGGATTACGTGGCGAAGCCGTTCCATCTCGATGAAGTGCGTGCGCGCGTGTCACAAGCGCTCGACAAGCGCCGGCTCATCATCGAAGACCGCACCTACCAACACGGCCTCGAAGAGCGCGTCGAGGCACAGGCGCGGCGCATCGAAGAGCTGTTTCTCGAAGGCGTGC
>QHUE01000312.1 GCA_003221825.1 Gemmatimonadota bacterium | reverse complement strand
CAGATGATGTCGACGGCGTCACGTATTTGCAGGACAGTGGATGGGCGAGACCGGGAGGCTTCGTGCGGGCGCGGATCACGGCGAGCGAGGATTACGATTTCCAGGCGGCCGCGCTGACGTGACGCGATCGAGCGAGCTCTTCGACCGGGCGAAACGGGTGTTGCCCGGCGGCGTTAATTCACCCGTGCGGGCGTTCCGGGCAGTCGGCGGGACGCCATTTTTTGTCGCGCACGCCCACGGCTCCAGCATCGCCGATGTCGACGGCCGCGAGTACCTGGACTACGTCTGCTCCTGGGGGCCGCTGATCCTGGGCCACGCGCATCCCGCAGTGCTCGCCGCCGTGGCACAGGCCGTGGCGCGCGGCTGGTCCTACGGCGCGCCGTGCGAGGCGGAAGTCGAGCTCGCCGAAGCGGTGCGGCGGCGCATGCCGAGTCTCGAGATGATGCGCTTCGTGAACAGCGGGACCGAGGCGACCATGGCCGGCGTGCGGCTGGCCCGCGCGGTCACGGGCCGCGAGCTCATCGTGAAGTTCGAGGGCTGCTATCACGGGCACGCCGATGGCTTTCTCGTGAAGGCGGGCTCCGGGGTCGCCACGCTGGGTTTGCCCGACAGTCCGGGGGTCCCCGCGGCACTGGCCGGCCTCACGCTGACGGCGCCGTTCAACGATGCCCGGTCGGTCGCGGACCTCTTTCGTGAGCACGCGGGACGCATTGCCGCGGTCATCGTCGAGCCGTACGTGGGCAATGCCGGATTCATCAGCCCCGAGTCCGACTTTCATCCCGCCCTGCGCGCGGTGTGTGACCAGTACGGGGCGCTGTTGATCTTCGACGAAGTCATGACCGGATTTCGCGTGGCCGCGGGGGGCGCCCAAGAGCGGCTGGGCGTGCGGCCCGACCTGACGACCTTGGGCAAGATCGTGGGCGGCGGGTTTCCCGTAGGCGTGTACGGAGGACGGGCCGACCTGATGAAACGGATAGCGCCGGAGGGACCGGTGTACCAGGCCGGTACGCTGTCGGGCAATCCCGTGGCGATGGCCGCGGGATTGGCCACGCTGCGAGAGACGGATCGTCCAGGCTTCTACGAGGCACTCGAAGTGAAGACCGCACGACTGATCGCCGGCCTGCGGGCTGCCGCGCAGCGCCACAGCGTCGCGATCACGCTGGGGCACGCGGGATCCATGTGGGGTCTGTATTTCACGCCGGGCCCGGTGCGCAACTACACCGATGCCAAGCAGACCGATACAGCGCTGTTTGCGCGCTGGCACAAGGCGGCGCTCGCGCGCGGCGTGTTCCTGGCGCCGTCCGCGTTCGAGGCCGGCTTCGTTTCGGCGGCGCATTCGGAGGCCGATATCGATTTCACCATCGAGCAGCTCGATGCGGCGTTGGGCGAAGCGCGCGCTCGCTAGCGTCGCGCTCGTCGCGACGGCAGGGTGCCCGCGGGCCCCACGCGGCGCACCCCAGCCGCCGGCCGGCGAGCCGGAGCTGCGGATTGGCCTCGCGGTCGGTCTGGCCAATGCGTCGATCGGCGGACCGGAGAGCGGCGAGCTGTTCGTCAGCGACGCGACAAGCGGCACACCGGTGGGATCGATTCCGGCCGGCGTCCGCTGGGTCGTCTTCCCCGATTCGGCGGATCCCTCGCGTCTCCGTCTGGTGAAGCCCGACAGCACGCGGACCGAGCCGTTGCGCGGCATCGCCGTCGTGAACGTCACGGAGAACCGCTTCGTGGTCGCGAACGGCCGCCGCTATCGCGGCCGCATCAACATCACGTCGGGTCGCGGCGGGGTGACGGTCGTGAATCGCGTGAACGTCGAGAGCTACATCGCCGGCGTTGTCGGGCCGGAAATCGGGGCACGCCGGCCGGACGAGACGGCGGCCGTGCTCGCGCAGGCCGTCGTGTCCCGGAGCTTTGCCATCAAGAATCGCGGTCGCTGGGAGGCCTTCGGCTTCGACGCCTATGCCGATACGCGCGATCAAGTCTATCTCGGCGTCGCGGTGGAAACCGATCAAGTCTGGGACGCCGTCCGCAAAACAGCGGGACAGGTGCTGGAGTATGACGGCGACGTGATCGACGCCTACTGAAGCTGCGCGCTATATTGTCGCGGACGCTGCCCACCGTGACGCCTTTGTCCGGCGACGGGCTGCAGCGCATCACGGACGTGACGGTGAGCCGGACGACGCGATCGGGGCGCGTGGGTGAGCTGCGCATCGTGTTCGAGCGTGGCGACATTCGGGTTGCCGGGCCGGACGTCCGCTCGGTGCTGCGCCCGGACGCGGATCGCATGCTCTCGAGCGCCGCGTTTCAGCTGACGGTGACCAAGACCAATGGTGAAGTCACGCGCCTCGTCGCCGCCGGCGCGGGTGCGGGACATGCGGTGGGGATGTGTCAGTGGGGAGCGATCGGCCGCGCGCGCGCGGGCCAGGACTATCGCGCGATTCTAACCACGTACTTCCCGGGGACGAAAATTGAACGGATCTACTAGGATGGAACGTTGGAAAGTTGGAATGTTGGAATGTGTGGTCGTGCTTTTTCTTTCCATCATTCCAACATTCCAGCTTTCCGCCCAGGGCGTCCTCAACCAGTTCTCTTACGACAACCTCCGCTTCTCGGGGCTCCAGTTCGACGCGGGGCTCCTCGGGGCGTCGGACCTCACGGGAGCGACGGTGGCGGGACTGCGGGTCGACTATGGTCGCATCGCCCCGCGCGTTCGCCTCCTCCTCGGTCTGTCGTACTTCCACTCGCAATTCGATCAGCAGGCGCGCGAGCGGTTCGAGCGGCGGCTGGACAGCATCGTCAATCCATCCACGCCCGACAGCATCAATCTCGGCCGCATCTCGCTCAGCGACATCATCGGCGACGTCGATTTCCAGTTTGTCTTGCCGCAGGGGCATGGCGTGACCACGTACATCGGCACCGGCGTGAGCATCCACGTGCGCAACGGGAGCGGCGCGGCGATCAACGGCACGTTTGTCGAAGATGCGCTCGACGTGATCACGGCGGGCCTGAACGGCACGATGGGGGTCGAGGTCAATCTTGCTCCGTCCTGGCGCTTCACCGTGGATGGGCGCGGGGTGCTGTCGAGCGGGCTGAAAACCGTGAGTCTCCGGACCGGGATCATGTATCGACTCCCCGGGACCCGCGAGAAGGGAGCGGGGAGCAGGAAGTGAACGACCCCATTCGCGTCGGGGTGCTCGGCGCCGGTGCGATCGCGCAGGTCGCGCATCTGCCGGTATTGCGACGGCTCCCCGGTGTCGAAGTTGCGGCGATCTGCGACAACGACGTCGGGAAGGCCCAGGCGCTCGCCGCGCGCTTCGAGGTGAAAGACACCTACGACGACATCGAAGAGGTGCTGCGCTACGCCAACGTCGACGTCGTCGTGATCTGCACGCCGAACCACCTCCACGAGATCCACGTCACCTCGGCGCTCACCGCCGGCGTGCATGTGCTCTGCGAGCGGCCGCTCGCCCTGACGGTCGCGGGCGTCGAGCGGGCCCTGGCGGCGAGCGACAAGTACGGGAAGCGGGTGATGGTGGGCATGAACCATCGCTTTCGCTCCGACGTGCAGGCGGTCCGCGGGTTTCTCGCCGGGGGCGATCTGGGTGGATTGCAGGCGGTGCGCGGCGGCTGGTACACCTTCCAGCCGAGCCGGCAGATGCTGAGCTGGCGGCTGCGGCGCGAGCAGGCGGGCGGCGGCGCGGTGCTCGATCTGGGGCTGCCGCTCATCGACCTGGGCATGTGGCTCGCGGGCTGGCCGGCGCCCAAACGCATCTCCGCGCACCTGACCCGGCCGGGGAAGGACG
Source organism: Gemmatimonadota bacterium (assembly GCA_003221825.1). Classification (GTDB taxonomy): domain Bacteria; phylum Gemmatimonadota; class Gemmatimonadetes; order Gemmatimonadales; family GWC2-71-9; genus 20CM-2-65-7. The sequence continues at coordinate 922 of QHUE01000312.1, read as the reverse complement.
CCCTCGAGGACATGGGATCGGCGCTGATCGTGTGCGAGAATGGCGTGTCGATCACGGTCGATGTGAGCTGGCGGCACCTGGGCGAGGGGGAGCGCTTCTGGTTCGACGTCGTCGGCGCGAAGGGCTCGGCGATGATCCAGCCGCTGCGCATTTTCAAGGAGCAGCACGGCCAGGCCGTCGACGTCACGCCGACCGGCGCCACCGGGCGCGAGACCCAGTTCATTCAGTCGTATCGCGCCGAGTGGATGTACTTCCTGGCGGTGATCAAGGGCGACGTGAACGCACCGCCGCCGCGGGATCAGCTGGCGCTGCAACGCGTGCTCGATGCGATCTACCGGTCGTCCGAGGAAGGGCACGACATATTGTTGTGAGCCGCCGTCGCCTGATGGTGCTCGTCCTCCTGGGAGCGATCGCGCTCACCCTGAGCTATCCGCCGTTCGTCATTCCGCCACTCAGCTTCTTTGCGATCATCCCCGCGATCCTGCTCGTGCAACAGGCCGTGGCCGAATCGAATCCGCGCGCCGCGTTTCGGTGGGGCTGGTGGTACGGCATTGTCAGCAACGCGTTCGTGCTGTACTGGATGGTCGTCGCACTCTGGCATTTCACGCCGCTGTCTGCGCTCGGTTATCTCGCGACGATTGCCGTCCTCGGATTGCTCACCGCCACCATGTTCTGGTTCGTCACCCGGCTTCGTCTGGCTGTCCCCGGCGTGCCGCTGTGGGTCGTCCTGCCCGTCGCCTGGACGGCGTTGGAATGGCTCATCGGGCATCTCGGCGACGTTCGCTTTCCATGGCTCGGCCTCGGTACATCGCTCGCGGATGCACCGGTGCTCGTGCAGTGGGCGGACATCGCCGGCGCCCGCGGCGTGACGCTGTGGCTGGCGTGGTGCAACGTCGCTATCGTCGAGGCGGCAACCGACGTG
>QHUE01000039.1 GCA_003221825.1 Gemmatimonadota bacterium | reverse complement strand
TCCCCATTCAACACCGACGCTGTACCGTACGTGCGACGCTGTACCGTCGACGTTCCTCGCGGCCATGTAACGCGCGTCAGGAATTTGTCGGGTTTTGCTGAATCGATATGGCGGGGCGTCGCGCGATCGCGTAAGTCTGAGCCATGAACGCACGCCCCGTCGTCTTTCTCATTGCCGCCCTTACCGCCCCTGCCGCCCTGGTGTCCCAGGCCCCGGGCCACTTCCCGCCGGACTCGCTCATCAACGTGAAAGTCATTCCGAAGAACACGCCGGTGATGCAGGTCGTCGGGATCATGCGCAACTTCGCCGGCGCGCTCGGTGTGCGCTGCCAGTACTGCCACGTCGGTCAGGAGGGGCAGCCGCTCGGGCAATTCGATTTCGCGAAGGACGAGAAGCGCACCAAGCTGACGGCCCGGCAGATGATGCGCATGGTGGAAGAGATCAACCGGCGGCTGGACACGCTCCCCGAGCACGCGCAGATGACGAGCCATGTCGAGGTGACATGCCAGACCTGCCATCGCGGGGTGAGCCGGCCGATGTCGCTCGAGCAGTTGATTCAGGAGACGGCGCAGACCGCGGGCGCGGATTCGGCGACGCGCGCCTATCGCGCACTGCGCGAGCGCTATTACGGCCGCGCGGCCTACGACTTCGGCGAGCCGACGCTGGATATCGCGGCGTTCCGGCTGGCGCGCGCCGGGAAGTTCGACGAGGCGTTCGCGATCCTGCGGCTCAACGAGGAGCAGTTCCCGACCTCGTCGAACCTCGCGACCTTCCGCGCCAACATCAACCTGATGAAAGGCGACACCACGGCCGCGATCGCCGCGTTCCGCGAAGCCGTGCGCCGCGATTCAACCAACGGGGAGGCGCAGGGCAGGCTACGGCAGCTTATTCGACCCTAGCGCTCTTGATCGTGTCGAGCTTGGGGAACTGACGGGCGAGATACTTCTCGCCTTCGACATTGAGCCGAAACTGATCCGGGCCGCGCCCGTTGGGCGCGCCCTCTGACGCGGGGCCGCCACGCCGCCGTCACCGCGGTATCGCCGTGGATGCCGAACTGCGCCATGAAGCCGGGAATGACGCGGAAGAAGCGCACGCCGTCGTAGAACCCGGAGCGCACGAGGTTATAGAAGCGATCGGCGCCGTGCGGCGCCCAGGCACGGTGCACCACGATGACGAAGTCGCCCTTGGTCGTGCTGAAGCGGGCGCGGAAGGAGTCGGGCGCCTGCTGCGCGAAGCCGGGATCGGCGGGGTTATGGAAGTCGGGGACGCCGGCGGGCTTTGGCGCCGGCTTCTCACAGGCCCCCACCGCGGCCAGTGCAGTGAGGGCGATCACGGTGGCGGATGGGAAGGATCGCATATCGCTATGCTAGCCTGTGGAAATGCCGTTCGCTATAGTGTGCCGGCCCTGCACCGAGGACTCCAAATGGACAGCTGGATCGTCAAGCGCATTCGTGCGACGTCGCTGCGTCGCGTCATCGTGTGGACCCTCGTCCTCGGGGGCGGCGTCCTCGTCGCCACGAGCGACCATCGCTACATCGCGAACTTCCTGCGCGGTCCCTATCGCCTCGCGCGGGCGGACCTCGATGCGATCCGCGATGTGAAGACCACGCCGCGCTACTACGCGCGCGTCGCCGGCGAGCGGGTGATCGACACCCGCATCCGCCAGTACACGGTCCACACACAAAACGGCGTCGAGACGGGCCGCGAAGAGTCGGGCGCGTATAACGCGCTTGCCTTCGGCGACCGCTATCTCGTCGTCCGGACCGCGGGCGGGGAATCGCCGGCGGCGGAGGGGAAGCTCCTGCCGTTGACGGCGGATCTCGAGGAGCAGCTGTTCGACACCAAGGAGATGCGCGCGCTGCGCAGCCAGTTCTATCCCTTCTATCTGGACAGCGATTCGTTCCGCCGGCCGGGTTACGTCGTGATCGCTGTGGGCATCGTGTTTCTGTTGCTGTTCGCCTGGCAGGCGCTGCCGGCGTGGCGCGCCTGGCGCGATCCGGAGCGGCATCCGCTGGCGCAGCGCATCGCGAAGTGGGGAGACCCGATGGGCGTCGGGCTCGCGGCCGAGCACGAGTTCGACAACGCACTGCTGAAGGCCAAGGCCGGCTGGCGCCTCGGGAACAAATATCTCATTCGCTCGACGTTCTTCACGGTCAACCTGCTGCGCTTTCAGGACGTGCTGTGGGGCTACAAGAAGGTCACCAAGCACAGCGTGAACTTCATTCCGACGGGCAAGACGTACGAAGCGATCGTCGCCTGTTACGGCGGCACCGCAACGATTTCCGGCAAGGAAAAGAAGGTGCACGAGCTGCTCGCGTTTGTGCAACAGCGGGCGCCGTGGGCGATGTACGGCTGGAGCGCCCAGCTCGCAGCGGGGTTCAACAAGAACCGGCAGGAATTCGCGCGCACCGTGGAGCAGCGTCGCCAGGAGTGGGCTCAGAAGCAGAATTAGCGCGCTCTATACAGTAGAAGGGGTTCCCTTTCTCACTCTACAATCCCGAAGTATTGTGGGCGTCATGCGTGGCGCGTTGCTGGTGCTGCTGGTGCTTCCCACCCAGGTCGTCCTAGGTCAGCGGCCCGTTGTCGGAACGGTCTTCGACAGCCTGCTGCACGCGCCGCTCCGGGGCGCCGATGTCTGGGCGCGCGGCAGCGAGCAGCGCGTCCAGACCGACGCAAACGGCCGCTTCCGGTTCGACAGCATCGCCCCTGGGCGCTACACCCTCCTGGTCTCCCATCCCGGTCTCGATTCCGCCGGCCTCTTCACCCTCGCCGTGCCACTGACCATCACCGGCCACGACTCGCTGCCGGTGCGAGTCGCGACGCCGTCGCTCGCCACGCTGTGGCAGCGCCGCTGCGGGCAGGACCTCATGATGCGCGCCGACAGCGGGCTCATCTTCGGGGTCGTGCAGGACGCGAAGACCCAGGATCGTCTCGCTGGCGCCGGCGTGCTGCTGCAGTGGCTCCGGATCGTGCAGACCGATGTAACGAATGTGCAGACCCAGCCGCGCGAGATCACGGCGCGCAGCGACTCGACCGGGACGTACTACGCCTGCGGCGTCGCGCGCGACATGAAGATCGCGTTGCGCGCCTACGCGCAGCGCGACTCGTCGGGACTGCTCGACCTGCAGCTCGGCGCGCGGGGAATCGGTCGCCAGGATTTCCAGGTTGCGCTCGCCCCGGCGCGCCAACCGGCGGTGCTGCGCGGCCAGGCGGCGACGGTCGAGCAGACGCCGGTCTACGGGGGCCGAGTGTCGGTGCGCGAAGGCGCGAGCACCGTGATCGGCGCCGACGGCGGGTTCATCATCCGCGGCGTCGCGCCCGGCACGCAGTGGGTGAATGTGCAGGCCATCGGCCGCGCGCCCGCGGCGCAGGCGGTGGATCTACGGCCGGGCGATACCGCCTGGCTCGCGGTGACGCTTGGGCCGCTCCCCGTGACCCTCGCGCCGGTGCGGGTCCTGGGCCAGCCGTCGCGGATGTTGGCCGACTTCGAGGATCGCCGCCGCGCCGGGAGCGGTCTCGGCTACTTTCGCGGCGAGGCGGAAATCGTGGGGATGGCGTCGATGCGCTCCGTCCTCAGTTCATTCCCGACGATCCAGCTCGTGCGGGGGCAGGGGAACACCGACTTCATGGCGCTGCTGCCGAACCCGGGGGTGGGCGGCCGCGGCTGGTGCCTGGCGGCGCTCTACATCGACGGCTTCCTGGCGGACTGGGACCAGGTGCACACCTACAGGCCCCAGGACCTCGTTGGAGTCGAGATGTATCCGCGAGCCGCCAGCGCGCCGGTGCAATACCAGCAGGTGGCGACCGGCTGCGGGGTGGTGCTGATCTGGACCAAATACCTCAAATAGGGGGCGAAATCGGTGATTTAGGGCCCCACGCCCGGCCCCGGCGCGCATTATCTTAATCGCGCATGGGTGATAGCGGCCTTCCCCCCAATCGTCCCTCCCGCGGGTCGGGTTCTCTCACGGTCCACCTCGCCGACGAGCTTGACGTCTATTTCAACGAAGTCGCGCACGGCCGGCCAGTCGGCTTCGTCGCCTCACCCAAGTGGAAGCCGCGCACCGACGTCTATGAGACGGACAACGAGCTCATCGTCCACATGGACATCGCCGGGATGCAGGCGGTGGACTTCAGCGTCGAGCTGGACGACGGGATCCTGAGGATCGCCGGCGAGCGCACGACCCGGCAGCCGGGCAGTGGCAAGCGCCACTATCACGCGATGGAAGTGCAGATCGGGCCGTTCGAGCGCCGCTTCAGGCTCCCGGTGGTCGTCGATCCCGCGTCGATCAAGGCGACTTACGAGCACGGCTTTCTGGAGGTCCGGCTCGCCAAACAGCCGCCGCGCTCCTCGGGCGCGCAATCGGTGCGGGTGACCTAATGGAGCGCCTGCCGGTCCTCCCCCTGGGCCAGCTCGTCGTTTATCCCCACGTTGTCCTGCCGCTGGCTCTCACTGATCCCAAAGCCGTTCAGCTCATCGACGAGATCATCCAGGGCGAAAAGCGCCTGCTGCTCGGCGTCGTGAAGTCGATGGGCGGGATGGAGCCGCTCGAAGGCGCGGTGATGAACACCCTCCCGCACCAGCTCTACGACGTCGGCACGCTCGGCACCATCGTGCGGATGCTCAAGCTCGGCGACGGCTCGGTGCGCGTCATGGTGCAGGGGCTGGAGCGCGCCCGGCTGACCAACGTGGCGCAGGGCGAGAAGTGGCTGATGGCGGACTCCGAGCCGCTGAGTGAAAACCTGCTCGAGGACTCGCGCACCGAAGCGCTGAAGCGCACCGTCATCGCGCAGTTCTCGCGCGTGATCGACATCGCACCCTACCTCGGCGCCGAGCTGCACGAGGTGCTGGCGGGCATCACGGAAGCGGGGAAGCTGGCCGACTTCATCGCCGCGAACCTGGACCTCGCCTTGCCCGCCAAAGCCGAGCTGCTCGCGATCGACGACGTCACCCACCGGTTGGAGCGGCTGGGTGAATTCATGATGCAGGAGCTGCAGGTGCTGGAGGTCGGAACGCAGATCCAGGAAAAAGTGAAGACCCGCCTCGATCAGAATCAGCGCGAATACGTGCTGCGCGAGCAGCTGCAGGTGATCCGCCAGGAGCTGGGCGAAGGCGAGGGCGACGACGAGCTCGAAGAGCTCGGCAAACGGCTCGACGAAGCGCAGCTCTCGGCCGAAGCGAAAAAAGTTGCCGACCGCGAGCTGAAGCGCCTGCGCCAGATGTCGCCGCAGTCGGCCGAATACCAGGTCGCGCGCACCTACCTCGATGTGTTCGCGGCGCTGCCGTGGAGCCGCGTCACCCAGGACCGGCTCGACCTCAAGGCAGCGCGCGAGATTCTCGATCGCGACCACTATGACCTCAAGACGATCAAGGAACGCATTCTCGAGTACCTCGCGGTGCGGACGCTCAATCCCGATGCGAAGGGCTCGATTCTCTGCTTCGTGGGACCGCCGGGCGTCGGCAAGACGTCGCTGGGGCAGAGCATCGCCGAGGCGCTGGGGCGCAAGTTCACGCGCGTCTCGCTCGGCGGCGTGCGCGACGAGGCGGAAGTGCGCGGCCATCGCCGTACGTATGTCGGCGCGATCCCCGGCCGGATCATCCACGCGCTGCAGCGCTGTGAGACGCGGACGCCGGTGCTGATGCTGGACGAGGTGGACAAGATGGGCGCCGACGTCCGCGGCGATCCCACGGCCGCGCTGCTCGAGGTGCTCGATCCGGCGCAGAACTCGACCTTCGTCGATCACTACCTCGAAGTGCCGTTCGATCTGTCCGGCGTGATGTTCATCGCGACGGCGAACAGCACGGTGCCGATTCCCGATCCGCTGCTCGACCGCATGGAGCAGCTGACGCTGGTCGGCTACACGCCGTCGGAGAAGCTGCAGATCGCCAAGCGCTACCTGCTGCCGCGCCAGCTCAAGGAAACCGGTCTGGGGAAAGGCAAAGACGCCGAGCGGGCGCACATCGCGGATGCAGCGCTCGATCGCCTGATCGCCGAGTACACCAGGGAAGCGGGCGTGCGGCAGCTCGAGCGCGAGATCCAGGGCGTGCTCCGCAAGGCCGCGCTGGAGGTCGTCGAGGGAAAGTCGACGAACGTGCGAATCTCCACGAAGAATCTGGAGAAGTACGCCGGTCAGCCCAAAGTGCAGAGCGAAGTCGCGGGCCGGGCGCCGGAGATCGGTGTCGCCACCGGGCTCGCGTGGACGCCGGTCGGCGGCGACATCATGTTCATCGAAGCGATCCGGATGCCCGGCAAGGGCCAGATCACGCTGACCGGCCAGCTCGGCGACGTCATGAAGGAATCGGCGCAGGCCGCCTGGAGCCTGCTGCGCGCCCGCGCCGGCGCACTCGGCATTCCGCTCGACGCGTTCACGCAGTCGGACGTGCACTTGCACGTGCCGGCCGGTGGGGTGCCCAAGGACGGTCCCTCGGCCGGCATTACGATCGCCGCGGCGCTCGCATCGCTGCTCTGCCGCCGGCCGTCGCGGCACGACGTCGCGATGACGGGTGAGCTGACGCTGCGGGGCCGGGTGCTCCCGATCGGCGGGCTCAAGGAGAAGCTGACGGCGGCGGCGCGGGCGGGCGTGAAATCCGTGCTGGTGCCCGAACGGAACAAGAACGACCTCGTTGACTTGCCCGAAGAAGTGCAGAAGTTGCTCGATATCAAGCTGGTGGAAACGATCGACGATGTGCTCGAATTGGCGCTGCTCGACGCGCCGGAAGAGCGTGAGCCACGCCGCTCCGGTGGCATTCGCGTGGTGACGTCGCCGTCGGCACCGCCCGCCCCGTCGGCGCCTCCCGGGCAGGCCCGGCGATGAGCGACGTCGCCACCCTCGAAGCCGCCCTCGCCGAGCTCCGGCGCCGCGACGGCAAGTACAACGAGCGCGCCTACGTCTTCGTGCTCGCGGCCCTGGAATTCGCGCAGACGCGTCTGCCGGCGCGCCGCCATCTGAGCGGCGTCGAGCTGGCGTGGGCGTGCCGCGACTTCGCGTTGGAGCAATTCGGGATGCTGGCGGCCGCCGTGCTGACCCACTGGGGCGTCCATACCACCGAGGATTTCGGGCAGATCGTGTTCATGCTGATCGACGTGGGATTGCTGGCGAGCCAGCCCACCGATCGCCTCGAAGACTTCGAGCGGGTCTACGAGTTCGCCGAGGTGTTCAAGGCGGGAGCCGGGTATCGCTGGCCGGGAGTTTCCTCTTCGGGGTGACCGTCCGTCCGCCCGCCGTCAGCGGGCGATTCTACCCTTCTGATCCCGTCGAGCTGCGGGCGACGGTCGCTACACTCCTGGCAGACGCTCGGATGAGTCGTTCCCCCTCTCCGCATGCGGAGAGGGGGGCAGGGGGCGAGGTCCCGGCCCTCGCCGTCGTCGCACCGCATGCCGGCTACATCTATTCCGGACCGACAGCCGCTCGCGTATTCGCCCGCGTCACCATTCCCGGGCTCGTCGTCATCCTCGCCCCCAACCACACGGGCATCTGCGCAGCGCGGAGCGGTGTCTCGTTGTGGGATGCGGGTGCGTTCCGGACGCCCCTCGGCGACGTGCCCATCGATGCCGAGGCGAGCACCGCGCTGCGCGAATTGTCGCAGGGCGTGGTGGAATCGGACCACGACGCGCATCGCGCGGAGCACGCGGTCGAGGTCGAGCTGCCGTTTCTCCAGCTGCTGCGGGCCGACGTGCGGATCGTGCCGCTCGTGATCGCCTGGGACGCCTGGGACCGCGCGCGACTCCTTGGCGAAATGCTCGCCCGGCTGGTCCAAGCGGCCGGCGAGCCGGTGTTGCTGCTTGCCTCGAGCGACCTGAATCACTATGAGCCGGCGGAGGTGTCGGAGCAGAAGGATGCACGCGCGCTCGACGCCATGCGCGGCCTCGACGGCGCCGAGTTGCTCGCGCGCTGCAAGCGCGAGCGGATCTCGATGTGCGGACGCGGGCCGGCGGCGGTGGTTCTCGCCGCGGCGCACGCGCTGGGCGGGACCCGCGCGGACGTAGTAGACTACCGCCACTCCGGCTGGGTCTCCGGCGACAACGCGCGCGTGGTGGGTTACGCGGGGGTGGTGATTTCGTGAATCCGATTCCGGTTCTGTCCGCGAGCGAAGCGGCGGCGTGGGATGCGGCGGCACGCACGCAGTATCGTGTGCCGAGCCGTGTGCTGATGGAAACCGCGGGCCGGGCGATCGCGCAGGTGCTCGTCGCCGAGCTGCCCGACGCCGCGACAGGCGGGGTACTGGTCGCCGCCGGCGCCGGCAATAACGGCGGTGACGGCTGGGTGATTGCGCGCGCCTTGCACGCCGCCGGGATACCTGTGTGGGTGTCCGCCGTGGATCCCAAAACGGACGACGCGATCGACAATCGTGCGCTCGCGCGCCTCGACGGCGTGCACGAGCTGGGCCGCGAAGAAGCATGGCCGCAGGCGGCCGTCGCGCTGGATGCCCTGCTCGGCACGGGCGCCGCCGGTCCCGCCAAGGGCGACGTGCTGGCGCTGGCGGAGCGGCTCGCCGCGTACGGTGCGCCGATCCTCGCGGTGGACGGACCCACGGGTCTCGATCTCACGAGCGGCGAAGCGCACGGTCCCATCCACGCGCGCCTCACCGTGACGTTCGGGGGACCGCGCCGCGGTCACCTGCTCGCGCGCGAATGGTGCGGCAAGATCGTCGTCGTGGACATCGGATTCCCGCCGCCGGATACGGCGTGGCCACTGCTCGTCACCGACCGGTGGGCGGCCGGGCGGCTGCCGCGGCTCGCGCCGCAGATGCACAAGGGCGATCGCGGGCGCGTGTGCGTGGTCGGCGGCGCCGAGGGCATGAGCGGCGCGGCGCTCCATGCCGCCCGTGCCGCCCTTGCCGCCGGAGCTGGGCTCGTCAAGCTTGTCGCGGCACGCGAAACGATCGCGGCCGCCCAGGCCAGTCTCCCTGATCTGTTGACCGTGGAATCGGCACTCGGGGAAACGGTCGAGCCCGCCGTGGCCGAGGCCATCGAATGGGCGGATGCGGTGGTCCTGGGACCCGGGCTCGGTCGCGAGCCGCGCGCCGCGCGCAAGATTTTTGTCGCGACCGTGCTCGCTCGTCGTCCCGTGCCGACGGTGGTGGATGCGGATGCTTTGCATCTGGTCACCCCCGAGGCCCTAGCCCCGAATCCCCGGCCCCTCGTTCTCACGCCGCACCTCGGCGAATTCCGCGCCCTCGCCGGCGACGCCCTGGCCGACGAGGCGGCGAACGATCGTTGGTCCGCGGCCGCGCGCGCCGCCGCCAAGCTCAAATGCACCGTGCTCCTGAAAGGCGTGCCGACCGTGATCGCCGATCTGCGCGGTCCCGAGCACGTCGTCGCGAGCGGCAATCCGGGACTCGCGACCGGCGGCAGCGGTGATTTGCTCGCGGGATTCATCGGGGCGTTCCTCGCACGGGGGACGGCGCCCGCGGAAGCCGCCGCGCTCGGCGCGCATGCCCTGGGTCGCGCCGCGGAGCAAGGGGCGCGGCAGTGGACCGCGCGCAGCCTGCGCCCAGCGGACGTGCTCGCCGCCCTGCCGGAGGTGTGGAGGGCCTGGCGAGACGTGATCCGTGCTCGACCTCCAGTTCTCGCGGAACTTGAAGCCCCCGAAGTGCTGTAATACATGGCATTCCAATGAACCTCGGCCCCGGTAAGGAATTCGATCGCGTCCGCGGGATCCTCGCGCAGATCGGGGAGATCGTCGGGGACGTGTCCGACCTGGGGGATGACTGCGCGCTGATCCCCCTGGGCTCGGCGACGCTGGCCGTCAGCATCGACAACTCGCTCGAGAACGTGCACTTCCGGACCGATTGGCTCGACTTCAAGGAGATCGGCTTTCGCGCCGCCGGCGCGGCGCTCTCCGATCTGGCCGCCGACGGCGCCAAGCCGCTCGGCCTGCTGGTCTCGTTAGGGATTCCGGCGGCGAACGGCAAGAAAGGTGCGGACCCGGCCGCGGAGATCATGGCCGGTGTCGCGAGCATGGCGAAGAATGTCGAGGCGAAAGTGCTGCAACCGCTATGTGTGCCCGGAGCCGCGCATCGAAGCGGGCCGCTGGCTGGCCGATCACGGCGCTACCGCGATGATCGATATCTCGGATGGCCTCACGGCCGACGCCCAGCATCTCGCCGCCGCCTCGGAGGTCGGCATCGAGATCAACCTCGAGCACATCCCGTGCTGGGAAGGCGTGGACGCGATGGCCGCGGTCGCCAGCGGCGAAGAATTCGAGTTACTATGCACCATGCCGCCGACGTTCGGTGATGCCAATGTCTCCGCGTTCCGCTCACAGACCGGTTTGCAGTTGACCCGCATCGGCACCTGCCTGCGCGGCGCGGGCGGACGCCGCGGCGGCGTGCGGCTCCTCGATCACAGCGAATCCGTACCGTTGCCTGCGGGATACGATCATTTCGCGTGAGTGTCCGCACCCTCTGGTACTATGTAGTGCTCGTAGCTTCAACAATCGTCCATGCAACCGTTGCCGTCGTGGCCGGGCTGTTTCGCATCCGCAACCGGCCCGGTGGAGTCTACGATTGGGCCAGCACGGACTGGTCGCGCGACATCCTCGACGCTGCGGGCACGCCTGTGATTGCCGAAGGCCTGGAAAATATCCCGCGCGACCAGCCGGTCATGTACGCCTGCAACCACTCCTCGATGTTCGACATCTGGGCGCTTTTCGCCACGCTGCCCGGTTCGGTGCGGTTCGTCGCCAAGCAGGAGCTGTTCAAGATTCCGCTGCTCGGTGGCGCGATGCGCGCCGTCGGCCACATTCCAATCGATCGTGCCGCGCGCAAGAAAGCGTTCGAGGCCTACGGCGAAGCGGCGCGCACGATCCAGCAGGGGACTTCCTCCATCCTCGTCTTTCCGGAGGGAACGCGCAGCCGCACCGGCGACTTGCTGCCCTTCAAGAACGCGCCCTTCGGCCTCGCCATTGCCGCCCAGGTCCCGATCGTTCCCGTCTACATCCATCACACCTTCGAGATCCTGCCCAAGGGCGCGTGGCGGCTGCGTCCCCGTCCCATCCGCCTGCTCGTCGCGCCGCCCATCTCCACGAGCGGTCTCGGTCCTGACGATCGCGAGCGCCTGCGAGACATGGTGCGGGCGGCGATGGTTGCTCTTCAGTCGCAGGCGCGGTAGGGTTGGTTCCACGATGAGCACCGTCATCTCGGTCCACGCGCGCGAAATTCTCGATTCCAGAGGCAATCCCACCGTCGAAACCGACGTCACGCTGGCGAGCGGCGCGAGCGGCACCGCCGCCGTGCCGAGCGGTGCGTCGACCGGCGAGCACGAGGCGGTGGAGCTGCGCGACGGCGACGCCAAGCGCTTCGGCGGCAAAGGCGTGCTCGAAGCGGTCAAAAATGTGAACGAAGTGATCGGGCCGCGCCTCGAGGGACTGTCTGCCGAAGATCAGATCGTCCTCGACTACGCGATGCTCGATCTCGACGGCACGCCCAACAAGAGCCACCTCGGCGCGAATGCGATTCTCTCGGTGTCGCTCGCGGTCGCTCGCGCGGCCGCCCAGGACGCCGGGCTGCCGCTGTACCGCTACCTGGGCGGGCCCGTCGCCCACGTGCTGCCGGTCCCGATGATGAACATCCTGAACGGCGGCGCCCACGCGGCGAACACCGTCGACTCGCAGGAATTCATGGTCGTGCCGATCGGCGCCGAGACGTTTCCCGAAGGTTTGCGCATGGGCGTGGAAGTCTTCCATGCGCTGAAGAAAGTGCTGGCGAAGCGGGGTCTGTCGACGGCGGTGGGCGACGAGGGAGGCTTTGCGCCCGATCTGCCGAACGATGAAGCCGCGCTCGAGGCGATCATGGCGGCGATCGATGCGGCCGGCTTCGAGGCGGGGAAGGACATCGCCATCGCGCTGGATGTGGCCGCCTCGGAGCTCTACGCGGACGGCACGTACACATTCAAGAAGAGCAAGGGCGGCCAGAAGAGCGCCGCGGAGATGATCGCGCTCTATAAAGGATGGATCGATCGCTACCCGATCGTGTCTATTGAAGATGGACTGGCGGAGGACGACTGGGCGGGATGGGCAAAGCTCACAGAAAGCCTGCAGGAACGAGTGCAACTTGTCGGGGATGACCTCTTCTGCACCAACGTCGAGCGCCTGGCGCGCGGCATCGAGGAAGGCGTCGCGAACGCCATTCTCATCAAGGTGAACCAGATCGGCACGCTGACCGAGACGCTGCAGTGCATCGAGCTGGCGCGCGGCAACGGCTACGGCTCGGTGATCTCGCACCGCTCCGGGGAGACCGAGGACACCTTCATCGCCGATCTCGCGGTCGCGACGGGCGTCGGCCAGATCAAGACCGGCAGCGCCTCGCGCACCGAGCGCGTCGCGAAATACAATCAACTGTTGCGCATCGCCGAAGAGCTGGGCGATGTGGCGCACTATCCGGGCCGCCACCTCTACGGCTTGTGACGCGCACGCGCGTGGCCGGCATCGCCGGCGGTGTGGGGCTGCTGACGCTCGCCGTTTGGGGTGGGGAATACGGCACCGCCGACTGGATCACGATCCGCCGTCAGCTGGCGGAGGAGCAGGCCAAAGTGGCGGCGCTGCGCGTGGAGATCGATTCGCTGGCGAAGCTGGCCCATGATCTCGAGACGAACCCCGCGGTCCAGGAGCGCGTGGCGCGGGAGCAATTCGGCATGATCCGAGACGGCGAGGTACTCTACCGCGTCGTGCCCAAATAAGGAGGCACCATGAAAGCGCTTGGTCGGTTCGTCCCCGTCGCCCTCGCTGCACTGATCGGGACCGCGTGTGGTGGCGACAGCAGTGGACCGGGTGGTCCGCAGGCAGCTTCGGTCACCGGGATTGCCGGCGACAATCAGACGGCGCCCACCGGCGGGACGCTCACGTTTCCGCTGAGCCTGGTGGCGCTCGGGTCGGGCGGGCAGCCGGTGTCGGGCGTGCAGGTGACGTGGAGTGCAACGCCGGCCGGCTCAGTGTCGTTCAGCCCCGCGACGTCGACCACCGATGTCAACGGCACGGCCGCGACCAACGTCACCGCCGGGACATCGATTGGCAGTGTCAGCGTCCACGCCGCCGTCCCTGGAGTTGCCGACGTCGTGTACCACCTGACGGTCGTCAATCCTTGCAACTACCTCGCGCCCTACACGTTTGGGCAGACCGTCAACGGGTTCCTGACGACCACCGACTGCAATCGCAGTGGGTTCGGCTTCTACTACGACTTCCACGGTCTCAGCCTGCCGGCGGGCCAGCAGAGTATCCGCATTTCGATGCACTCCTCGTTCGATACGTGGCTCGACTTCTGGAGCGCGGCTGGTCCCTACATCGCGTTCGATGACGACAGCGTCCTCGGGCTGGCGCCGAACTCGCAGATCGACATCATCCTTCCGGGCGACGATTACATCATCGGCGCCAGCTCGTTCGACCGGTTCATCACCGGCGCGTACTCGCTGACGACGGCGACCCGCCCGGCGGCGATGAACGGCTGCCGTCAGGTCTGGGTGACGCTCCGCGACGAACACGAACGCGTTCATCCGGTTCAACGTCGATACGTCGAACATTTACGACGTCGTCATCGGGACGAGCAGCGGTGGAGAAACGGGCACCTATACGTTCACGGTCGATACCACCACGACACTCAGTAGTCGCGCGACGCCGCCGAGTGACGTCAGGAGCGGATCGTGGTGGCGGTTGCGTGGCGACGTGCTGAGACCGTCGAAGCACTAGCCGTGTTGCGAGGACTCCTGGTCCTCGCCATCGCTGCGGGGGTCTGCGAGGGGCAGGGACGGCCATGCGACCCGTCCACGCCCCTCGGCCCCAGTCACGATCTGTACTGCGTCGAGCTCGTCGCGGCGCCCGGGGTCACCGGCGTCGCGGGACGCGTCGAGCTCGCCACCCCTCCCGGTCCGTTCACCGTCGGCGTCACATCTGACGGCCGTTCGCGCTTCATCCCCGTCGCGTTGCTCAGCGGGCTCCCGCCGACGAGCACGTACGTGGCCTGGGCCGCGTCGCCGCAGATGGACACGCTGATCAAACTCGGCGCCGTGCGGAACGGCCGCATCGCCCTGCGCCCGATCGATCTCGACAAGTTTGTCATTCTCGTTTCCGCCGAGCGCAGCGCCGCGGTGCGCGCGCTACACGGCCGCATGATTCTGCGCGGGCAGTCGCCGAGCACGCGGCCATACCCTCCTGATTTGCTCGAATTCTCCTTGGGGGCCGCGCGGTCGGGAGGGGACACGATGGATCATGGCGAGCACGAGACGTCCGGCTGGCCCATGGTGCCGACGCCTCCCGGGCTCACGATGCTGCCGTCGGAGATGGCGCTGCGGCCGGCGGTGACGCCCTTTCTTCCCGTGGCGGATACGCCCCTGCCCAATGCCGAATCGAACGAGGTGCTTCGTCTCAAGGACGGCGACATCATCGATCTCGATGCCGAGCTCGTCCACCGCACGATCAATGGCCAGACGTACACGATGTACAGCTACAACGGGCAGTATCCAGGACCACGGATCGAAGTCTCGCGTGGCTCGGAAATCATGGTGCGGTTCACGAATCACTTGTCGGACTCGACGAGCATTCATTGGCATGGCATCCGGCTGGACAACGCGTTCGACGGCGTCGCCGGGGTCAGCGACGCGTTCACCTACAAACTGCGGTTCCCGGACGCTGGTGTTTACTGGTACCATCCGCACATTCGCGAGGACATCCAGCAGGCGCTCGGCCTGTACGGCAACATTCTCGTGCGGCAGCCCGGCGCGAAGATTCCCGCCAATCGCGAACAGTTTCTGATGCTGCAGGACCTGCTGGTCGGCGATGCCGGCCTGATTCCGTGGGGGCAGGAAGCACCGACCCACGCGCTGATGGGTCGGTTCGGCAACCTGTTTCTCGTGAACGGTGAGCCCGGGTATCGGCTGGCGGTGCGTCGCGGGGAAGTGGTGCGCTTCTACTTCACGAACGTGTCGAACACGCGCACGCTGAACCTGTCGTTCTCCGGCGCGCGGATGAAGCTCGTCGCGACGGACGCCGGGCCGTTTGAGCGCGAGGCGTGGGTCCGTCACGGTCTCACCCGCGCCTGTGCGCGTCGATCACGGCGCGAGCTTCGCCACACTGCGGCGTGACACCGCGACGACGCGCGCGCTCGAGCCCTACCGCCGCTTTTTGGACAAGGCGCCGGACCAGACCCTCGTGCTCACGCTCCAGACCCACGGCTTGCCGTATGTCACCGAGCGCTTGATGCAGCTCGACTCGATTTACTTCGCGCCCGTCGAGTGGGGCGGCACGATGCCGATGATGAACTGGGCGTCGACGGGCCGGCAGGTGCGGTGGGTGCTGCGGGATCCGGCGACGGGGCGCGAGAACATGGACATCGCCTGGCACTTCCGCCGGGGCCAGCCGGCCAAGATCCGGCTGGTCAACGAGCGGCGCGCGTTTCACGGCATGCAACATCCGATTCACCTGCACGGCCAGCGCTTTCTCGTGCTGGCGGTGAACGGCGTCCCCAACGCCGATCTGGCGTGGAAGGACACCGTGCTGGTGCCGGCCGGCGCGGCGGTGGATATTCTGCTCGACACGCAGAACCCGGGCGAATGGATGCTGCACTGCCACATCGCCGAGCACCTGTCGGCCGGGATGATGCTGCATTTCACCGTGGATTAGAGGAGCCTATGCACGCGCTCACCCTTTTGCTCACCTTGGTTGCGCAGCGGCCCGATTCATTCGCGGCCAGCGTGCGTGAGTACATCGCGGTCGATACCTCCCTGATTGCGTTGACGCATGTGCTGCTCGTCGATGGAACGGGCGCAGCGCCCAAGACCGATCAGACGGTCGTGATTCGCGCCGGCAGAATCGCGGCAGTGGGTTCCGCTGCCTCGGTGCAGGTCCCTGCCGGCGCGCGCGTGATGGACATGACCGGTTCGACCGTCATTCCCGGCATCATCGGCATGCACGACCATCTCTTCTACACTGCGGCCGGCGGCCGGGCCGTGCAGATGGGCTACACGGGATCGCACCTCTACCTCGGCTCGGGGGTCACGACGATTCGCACAACCGGGAGCCGGTCGCCGTACGCCGAGATCAATCTGAAAGACTGGATCGATCACGGCCTCGCGCCGGGACCGCGCATCCATCTGACGGCGCCGTACATCACCGGTGAGCGGGGCGGCGGCGCGATGGCGATTCTGAATTCGCCGGAGGCGGCGCGCCGCTTCGTGGACTACTGGGCATCGGAAGGCGCGACGTGGATCAAAGCCTACACCGACATTCGTCGCGCGGAGCTGGGCGCCGCCATTCAGGAAGCCCACAAGCGCGGCATCAAAGTGACCGGGCATCTCTGCTCGGTGAGCTTCCAGGAAGCCGTCGCGCTCGGCATCGACAATCTCGAGCACGGGATGCTCACGGCATCCGATTTCACGACCGGCAAGCAGGCCGATGTGTGTCCCGTCAACCTGATGACGCAGATTAGCGCATCCGATCCCAAGGGAGATGCCGGGCAGGCCACCATCCGCTCGCTCGTCCAGCATCATGTATCCATGACGTCCACGCTCGCCGTGTACGAGCCCTTCGTGGCGGGTCGTCCCACGAAAGACGAGCGCACGCTGCAGGCGATGGATCCGGAAGTGCGCGACAACTACATGAAGATGCGCCAGCAGATCGACTCGGGCGGCAGTGGCTGGGTGTCGCTCCAGGCGTTCAAGAACGCCATGGCGTTCGAGCGCGCCTTTGTCGACGCGGGAGGATTGATGGCGGCGGGGGTCGACCCCACGGGGATCGGCGGCGCGCTGGCGGGCTTCGGCGATCAGCGCAACTACGAGCTGTTCATCGAGGCGGGGTTCACGCCCGCGCAGGCGATCCAGATCATGACCGCGAACGGCGCCAAGATCCTCGGTGTCGCGCAGACGCTGGGGACCGTCGAGACCGGCAAGCTGGCCGACCTCGTGGTGCTGCACGGCGATCTCACCGCCGACCCCGCGGTGATTCGCAGCACGACGATTGTTTTTAAGGACGGCGTCGGCTACGATTCTGCCAAGTTGATTGCCTCCGTCCAGGGGCGGGTTGGCGTCAACTAGCGAACGCGTCGTGGCAGGGTAGCTCAGCCTGGTGAGAGCACGGCACTCATAATGCCGGGGTCGTGGGTTCGAATCCCACCCCTGCTATTGAAAACGCGCGGCGGCGGTCAGGGCGGTCAAACTGCGAATGCGGCGGTCGATCCACCTTGACCGCCGCATTTGGTTTTTGACCGTCGCATTGTCCCTTGACCGCCGCATTTGTCTCTTGACCGTCATGACTCTACCGTCATTCCGTTCCGCGCATCAGATTGGGAACCTCTCATCTACCCCAAAAGGGGGCCGTCATGACGTTCCGCGTCCTAGTGCTGGTTGTCGGAGCAGCGACCACCGCGGTCTTCCCCGCGCGAGCCCAAAAGCGTGGCTCGGTCGAGGTCGGCGCGTTCGCCGCCTATCTGAACGTCGACAACTCTCTCCCCATTGGCAATGCGCTCGGATTCGGTGGGCGATTGGGTGTCAACGCGCTCCCGTTCCTCGCGGTCGAGGTGGACGTCGCGAGCGCGTCGAAGGACGGGGCCAAACATCGGCCGTTGCATGTGTGGCTGGTGTATGACGTGCCAGCGGTGAGCCGTGCGCAGGTCTTCGCGGGCGTCGGGTATGTGAAGAACAAGTACACTGGCACCTACGACGCGAGTGACAGCGGCGTCGCCGGGCAGGTCGGCGTCCGGCAGCGGTTCGGGAAGGTGCTCGCGGTGCGCATCGATGGGCATGCGGATTTCACGCCCAATGCGGCGAACAAATCCTACCTCATCAGCTACAACGGCAATTGGGGTCTGGGGATCGGCGTCAGCGCGTTGCTGAATCGCTAGATCGGAATCGTTGGCAGGAACAGGTAGGGGCGCAGCATGCTGCGCCCCTACGTTGTTTCGAAGGCACGTGTTAACGTGTCAATCTCCAAACCACCGGTGTGATCGTGCGCGACATCTCCGCCGCGAGCTGCTGCGCATCCTTGAGCTTCGCCTCATACTCCGCGCGCCACTCCGCCGGCATGTTCGTACGGAAGTAGGTCGCCGTCAGCAGCTCGCCGCGCGGCTCGAGTCCGGCGGCGGCGCCGCGCCCCACCGCCACCACGTCGCCCAGGAACAGCGTCGAGCTGCCGGTATCCATCACGTTGGCGACCCGGCACTCGAAATGCGCAAAACACTCATTCAGGACGGGCACCCCAGTTTTTCCGGTGTGATGCGGAATGCTCGTCAACTTGTCCTGGTCCCGACCGCTGAAGAACCCGAGGCGATGGACCACGTCCAGCTGTGTGGTCTGGAGCAGGTGCAGGCCAAAACGTCCCGTCTCGAAGATCATGTCGTGGCTGTAGTTGAACTTGTGGATGTAGACCGACAGCCGCGGCACCGCAGGCACGATCGACGCCCGCACGGCGGCATCGGAGATCATCCCGTTCTCCTTACCCTTCCGTTCCGCCGTAATCGCGACCACCGGTGAGGTCAGATTGCGCAGGAGTTGGTACGTGGCGTCGGGTTGCAGCATACTTCAAGATACATGACCACTGCTGCCTCGCTGCCGGTTCGCGCGTTGGCGCACATTCGCGCCGCCCGGCTCTTTCGTGAGCCGGGGGAAGCGCTCGTCGCCGTCTCGGGAGGCGCGGATTCCGTCGCGTTGTTGGACCTGCTGCACGGCATGGCCACAGAGCTGGGTTTATCGATTGTCGTCGCACATGCCGATCACGGAATCTCGTCGGACAGTCGGACGGTCGGACGGTCGGTCAAAACTCTCGCGGAGAAGTACGGCCTACCGTTCGAGCTCGCCGAGCTGAATCTCGGGCCGGACGCGACCGAGACCGCGGCGCGCCGCGCGCGCTACGCGTGGCTGCGAGACGTGCAGCGCCGCCGCGGGTCACGGTATCTCGTCACGGCACATCACCAGGACGACCAGCTCGAGACGATTGTGTTGCGGACGCTGCGCGGCAGCGCACCCGCCGGCCTCGCCGGTATCGCCGCGCGCACCCGCGGCGGCCTCGTGCGGCCGTTGCTGCCATTCACGCGCCGTGAGCTGCTCGACTACACGGCCGCGCGCGGCCTGCCCGTCTACGACGATCCCGCGAACCGCGACCCCCGACACCTGCGCTCCTGGGTGCGGACGACGCTGCTGCCGGTGCTCACCGAGCGCCTCGGCCCGCGGCTGCGGCGTGACGTGCTGGCGCAGGGACGCCACGCCGCGAGCGATCGGCGCGCCTGGGACCGGATGCTCGATCTCGTGCCGGAATTGGCACTGACGGTGGAGCGCGAGCGCTTTACCGTTGCCCGCGCGAGTGTGGGCGGCTATGATAACGCATTGTCTGTCGCGCTGTTGCGCGCGGCGGCCCGGAGAGTCGGGCTGGTGCTTGGTCCGGCGCGGGCCCGGCGGCTTGTGGCACTGGCGCAACGCCCCTCGGGACGCCGTCTGCCGTTGGGCGATGGCTGGTCAGCGGAAGTCGTCTTTGACACGCTGCAGGTGGGCCGCGAAACGGGCGTGGGCGTCGTTTGTGCCCTCGAGCACGTATGGCCCACCGGTGAGCGGGGCTCGGCGCGGTTTGGCGAGTTCGAGATTACCTGGTCCCCGGCGGCGGCACCGACGCAGATCGAGCGCACGACGTGGACGACCTGGGTGGACAGCACGACGTGGGAAGTGCGGGCACCGGCGCGCGGCGATTCCTTGGTGCCGCTCGGCGGGGTCGGACACCGGCCGGTCCGGCGCCTCTTAATGGAAGCACGGGTGCCGCGCAGTGTGCGGCCACGGTATCCGGTCGTCAGTAGCGGCGAAACCATTCTGTGGGTCCCGGGCATCTGTCGGAGTGCGGCAGGCGTGCCGGCGCCCGGAACTCGAGCGGTGAGGTTGGATGTTATCGAGTATCGCTGAGCTCAAGCGCGTCGTCTTTGACGAAGAGACCATCGCGGAACGGGTGCGGGAGCTTGGTCAGGAAATCACCGCAGCCTATCCCGACGGCGAGTTGCTCGTGCTCGGACTGCTCAAGGGCAGCTTCATCTTCCTGAGCGATCTCGTCCGGAAGATCGATCGGCCGCTGCAGGTCGACTTCCTCGTTGCATCGAGTTACGGCGAAGGGACGGTGTCGAGCGGGAATGTGCGGCTCGTGTATGATCCGGAAACGGAGCTGGCCGGGAAACACATTCTGCTGGTCGAGGACATCATCGATACCGGCAGGACGTTGAACAAACTGGTCGCGCTGCTCGGGCAGCGGCGGGCGCGCAGTCTGGAGATCTGTGCGCTGTTACACAAACATGCGGCTGAACACCTGGAGCTGGAGGCCAAATTCCTGGGATTCGACGCCCCGACGCTGTTCCTCGTCGGCTACGGCCTGGATCACGCGGAAAACTTCCGGCACCTTCCTTATATCGCGAGTCTGACGTAGATGGCTAATCGCATCCCCCCGCCACCGCGGGAATTCAACTGGGCCCGGATGCTGCGGACGCTCTCGTTCTGGGCGCTCCTCATCGTCGGGACGATCGCACTGGTGCAGCTCGCCTCGAGCCGCCGGCGCGAGGAAGCCGAAATCAACCTCACGCAGTTCAACGAAGAGTTGAACGCCGGAAACATCGCGTCGGTCGAAATCGCGGAGAAGCGAGTTCGTGGCGCGTTCCAGCATCCCGTTGTCGTGAAGCGCCAGAGCGTCGAGCGGTTCACGCTCATGCTGGCGACCGACCCCGACAACGCGTGGGTTCAGTCGCTGCTCGTCAAAGGCGTGGACGTGCGTGCGCGCGAGCCGGGTCAGTCGTTCGGCGTCGTTCTGCTGACCTTCCTCCCGTACCTCCTGATCTTCGGGCTCGTGATCTTCATGCTGCGCCAGATGCAGCAGGGCGGGAACCGCGCGTTCGCGTTCGGCAAGTCCAAGGCCAAGCTGCTGGCGGGCGACACGCCGAAGGTCACGTTTGCCGACGTCGCCGGGTGCGATGAAGCGAAACAGGAGCTCGAGGAGATCATCGACTTCCTGAAGGACCCGCAGAAATTCCAGCGCCTCGGCGGGCGGCTACCCAAGGGGGCGCTGCTGGTCGGACCGCCGGGCACCGGCAAGACGCTGCTCGCCAAAGCGGTCGCGGGCGAAGCCGGCCGTCCCTTTTTCTCGATGTCGGGCTCCGATTTCGTGGAGATGTTCGTCGGCGTCGGCGCCTCGCGCGTGCGCGATCTGTTCGAGCAGGGGAAGGCGCACGCGCCCTGCATCATCTTCATCGACGAAATCGACGCGGTCGGCCGCCACCGCGGGGCCGGGCTGGGCGGCGGGCACGACGAGCGCGAGCAGACGCTCAACCAGCTGCTCGTCGAAATGGATGGATTTGAAAGCAACGATGGCGTGATCCTGCTGGCCGCGACGAACCGTCCCGACATCCTCGATCCCGCGCTGTTGCGCCCGGGCCGCTTCGACCGCCAGATCGTGGTCGACATGCCGGACCTCAAAGGGCGCGAGCAGATCCTGCGCGTCCACGTGCGCAAGATTCCGATGGCCGCGGGCGTGAACCTGGAGCGCATCGCGCGCGGCACGCCGGGGCTCGCCGGCGCGGAGCTCGCGAACATCGTCAACGAAGCCGCCCTGCTCGCCGCACGCCGCAACAAATCGGCGGTGGATATGCAGGACTTCGAGGACGCCAAGGACAAGGTGATGCTCGGCCTCGAGCGGAAGAGCCGCGTGCTCTCCGACGAGGAGCGGCGCCTGGTCGCCTATCACGAGGCCGGCCACGCGCTCGTGGGACTCACAGTTCCCGACGCCGATCCGCTGCACAAGGTCACGATCATTCCACGCGGCCGGGCGCTGGGCCTCACGGCGTATCTGCCCGAGGAGGAGCTCCACAAATACACCAAGCGCTCCATCGAGTCGCGGCTCGCGATGGCGTACGGCGGCCGCGTCGCCGAGGAGCTGGTGTTCGGGCCGGAGAAGGTGACGACAGGCGCAGCGCAGGACATCCAGCAGGCCACCAACATCGCGCGCCGCATGGTGACGCAGTTCGGCATGAGCGCGGTGATCGGTCCGATCGCCGTGGGAGACCGGGAGCAGGAGATCTTCCTCGGCCGCGAAGTGGTGCAGCGCCGCGAAATCTCCGATCGCACGGCGCAGATCGTGGACGAGGAAGTGAAGAACATCCTCACGCGCGCCTATAGCGATGCGACGCGTATCGTAACCGAGCGGCGCGCCGCGCTCGATCGACTCGCGGCGGCACTGCTGGAGCGTGAGACGCTGGAGCGCGAACAGGTCGAGATGGTGATTGCCGGTCAGACGTTGCCGCCGTACATCCCGCCCCCGGCGCCGCCGGCGCGCACCGATGGCGAGGCCGAGAAGGAACGGGCGAGGGGCGAGCGCACGTCAGGTGGGATCCTGCGCAATCCGCCGCCTGAGCCTGCCGGGGCGTGAGCGCTCCGCAAGCCGCAGACCTCTCCAAACTCCGGATTAATCGCGTGCGCGCGGCCCGCCTCCAGGTGGTGCAGGCGTTGCGGTGAAAATCACCGCGCTCGCCGCGCACACACCGGAAGCGGTGCGCGCGGCGCTCGCGGCCCGGGGGTGGGAAGCGCAGCCGGCCTGGTTCGCCGCCACCGGCATCCAGCCGCTCGTCGTCCTGCTCGAAGACATCACCGCCGCCGAGCGCGAGGCCCTCGTGCATTGGGGCACGAAGTCCGGCGCCGACGTGCTGACCGGGGACTCGGGGCACGGGGCTGGGCATTGGGCCCTCATCTCAGGCGCCGTGAGTCGCATCGCCCCGCTCGCGCGCTACGACCGCGCGCCCGCCGAGCTGGCGCGCCTCGCGCCGGCGCTCGGCCGCCTCCTGGCCGCGCGCGTCGAGCCGCCGCGCACCTGGGCGATCCGCGGTGGGGAATTGTCGCTCGACAAGCCGCTCATCATCGGAATCGTGAATGTCACACCGGATTCTTTCTCCGATGGCGGGCACCTCGCCACCGCTGACGCCGCAATCGCGCACGCCGAACAGCTGATGGCTGATGGCAGTCGGCTGATAGACATCGGCGGCGAGTCCACCCGTCCGGGAGCCGCGCCGGTGCCGGTGGACGAGGAGATCCGCCGGGTCGTGCCCGTGATCGCCGGGCTGATCAAGCGGGGCTTTGGCGCGATCTCAGTCGATACCCGCAAGGCGGAGGTCGCGCGGGCGGCGCTCGACGCCGGGGCCGCCGTCGTCAACGACGTCTCCGGGTTGCAGTTCGATCCCTCCCTGGCGCGGCTCTTGGCGGGCGCGGAGGTCGGCGTGATCCTCATGCACATGCGGGGGACACCGGCCACGATGGACGACCTGGCCACCTACCAGCATGTCGCCCCCGACGTCGCGGCGGAGTTGGCCGTCACCGCCGAAACGGCTGAGCGGGCGGGGATCGCGCGCGAGCGGATCGTCGTCGACCCGGGATTTGGCTTCGCCAAAACCGCCGCGCAGAATCTGCGGCTGCTCGACGAACTGGCAACGATCGTCGCCCTGGGCTATCCTGTAGCCGTCGGCCTGTCGCGGAAGCGGTTTTTGGGCGCAGTAACGGGCCGGCCCGTGGAAGACCGCGACCGCGCCACGGCGGTCGCTTGTGCCCTCGCGTGGGAGCGGGGCGCGCGGCTCTTCCGGGTTCACGCTGTCGGGATCACACGCGAAGCCCTTGCACTGGCGGGCGCTACGACCAATCCAACGTGAACGTCGACGCCTTCAAGTTCCTCTCGCCGCGGCTCTGGCCCGATCTGTTCGAGATCCTGCTGGTGTCGTTCGTCATCTACCGGTTCCTGCTGTTCCTCGTCGGGACCCGCGCGATGCAGATCGTGATCGGTCTCGTGATCCTGTCGGTGACCTACTTCGTGGCCGTGTTTGCCAAGTTCACGATGATCTATACGCTGCTGGGCGTGGTGTTCACGTACGGCGCGTTCGCCGCGATCGTCGTCTTCCAGCCGGAGCTGCGCAACGCGCTGGCCCGGCTCGGGCAATCCCGCTTCATGCGCGCCTTCTCGCGCAGCGACCGGCAATCGGTGGCAGAGGAGATTGCGGAGGCGCTGGACCGGCTGTCGCGCGCGGGCACGGGCGCGATCATCGCCGTCGAGGGCGACATCGGGCTGGAAGAGTTCATC
>QHUE01000311.1 GCA_003221825.1 Gemmatimonadota bacterium | reverse complement strand
CACGTTGGCGAAGTCGAGCACGGCAGGGCCGATATCCTCGTCCGCGTACTCGATGTAGGCCTGATCGATCAGCACGAGGGACTGCGGCGCGGCGGCCGCGATCCGTCGCACGTCATCCCGCGATGCGACGCCGCCGGTCGGATTGTTGGGCGACACGATGACCACGAGTGCGATGCGGTTGTCGAGGCGGGCGAGGATCTCTGCGAGGGGGAACACATCCGTGAACCAGGGCAGGCGCACGAGCGGCGCACCGGCGAGAGCCGCGAACCGCTCCAGCATGTCGAAGGTCGGCTCGGGCAGCAGCACCGGGCGATCGGGTCCGGCGTACGCTCGGCAGATGCGATCGAGTGCCTCGTCCGCGCCGGCGGTCACGACGACGCGCTCCGGACTCACGCCCGTCCGAGCAGCGAGCGCCGTTTCGACTGCCGTGGCATCGGGGTAGCGGCGCAGCAGCTCCGGATCCAGGGCTGCCAGCTCGGCGAGCAAGGCTTGTGGTGCTCGAGGGCCTTCGTTGCTGTTGAGGCGCAGGACGCTCATGGCACGATCTGCGAGAGAGTGGAGACGACGACGTCGGTGCCGCCGGCCGCTTTCACCGCCGGAATCACCTGTGGAAGCAGCTCGCGCGGCACGGCGGCCTTCACTGCGTATCCGCTGTCGCCAAACAGCCGCGATACTGTCGCCTGCCGCATCGACGGCAGAACCGCCACCACCGCGTCGAGACAGGCGCCCGAGGCGTTCACCTCCAGCATCACGCGGCGTCGCGCCTCGAGCACGGAGTTGATGAGCAGCACGAGATCTTCGATGATGCGGCGTCGTACCGGGTCATCGAGGGCCGCACGGTGCGCATACAGACGCGTGGACGAGCGCATCAACACGTCGACAATCACGAGGCCGTTTGTCTCGAGCGTCGCACCGGTCGCGGTGTTGTCGACGATCACGTCGGCGTCTTCGGGCGGAAACACCTCGGTCGCGCCGTAGGAGCGGACGAACTCGGCGCAGAGACCCTTTAGGTCGATCCAGCGACGCGTGAGCCGCTCGTACTCGGAGGCGACGACAAGGCGGCGAGCGGGGAGCCGGCCCTCCTCGAGCAACGCGACAGGAGCGGCCGCGACGAGCTGTACCGGATCGAGCCCCGTGTCGAGCAGCTCGACGACGTCCGCTTCGAGCTCCGCGACCCAGTCGGCACCCGCGAAGCCGATGTCGCGGCTGCCGAGCGCCAGCATCTCCACGATGTTCTGGGGCTTCAGCAGCTTCGCTTCGGCGCCCGGCAGCGACACGTCGGGACGATAGCCCCGGGCACTGGGACGCACGCGAATGCCCGCGTCGCCGAGGAGGGTGAGCACGTTCGGTTCCATCCGGCCCTTGGGAAGGCCGAGTCGGATAATCGACATCGATCTGCTCCGTGTTAGCCGAGCCAGATTCCCCAGGTTGTCCGATGCCGCCCCCAAAAAGCACGACGCCGGCCCTGGGGGGCCGGCGTCGGTGATGATTTCAAAATCCTACACGCCTCCGGCTATCCCCCGTGGACCGAGTGACCGTGGTGATGCCGGTGCGAAGAAGTACGCTTCATTGACCGTGATATAGCGCAGTGGCGAAACTGTGTCAATGCGCTGGGGCCGGATCCGCATGATCGCGATCGCCAGTATGCTACCGCTGTTGTTCCTCATCATCTGGCTGTTCACGGTCCGGATGCCGGGGCCGGCCTTCGCCGGTCCGTTACCTCCGCTCACGCCGAACCAAGAAGAGATACGCGTCCACTTGCAGCGCCACGTAACGGCGCTGGCCCACGACATCGGTGTGCGTAGCGACGAGACCTATTCCAACGTCCTGCGCGCGTCGGCGTACATCGAACGCCGGCTGCAAGACCTCGGCTATACCGTGACGTCGCAGGAGTTCTCCGCCAAGAATCGCGAGTTTCGCAACATCGAAGCGACGCTACCTGGCGTGCCAGGTCATGCGCACGAGGTGGTCGTGCTGGGCGCACACTACGACACCGCCGAGGACGCGCCGGGCGCGGACGACAACGCGAGTGGCGTCGCGGGCGTGCTCGAGCTCGCGCGCGTGTTCGCCCATGAGCGCCTGGCACGCACGGTGCGCTTCGTCTTTTTTCCCAATGAAGAACCGCCGTCGTTTCCAACGGCCGACATGGGCAGCCGTCATTACGCGACGGCCGCGCGGGCGCGCCACGATCAGATCGTGGCGAT
>QHUE01000310.1 GCA_003221825.1 Gemmatimonadota bacterium | reverse complement strand
GATGTTGCCGCGCAGCACCTCGGCGAGCGACTCGTTGCGCAGATTGCGCTCCGGGGGATCGCCCTGGTGATCCTTGTTCCACTTGTCCCATTTGCGGCGATACACCTGTGCCTGAATGAAGGCGTCGCGATACCCGGCCATGTTGCCCATGCGCGTCGAGGGACCGCCGCGCTGGCCGTACACGCGCTTGGGATTCTCGCCGCAGGCCATCTTCAACCCGTAGTGCGCGCCGGGAAACTTCATCTCCTGTACCGAGCGCGCGGGAACGAGCTTCAGCACCGCGCTGCGCCCGCCGATGAGGTTCGCCGACCCGGGCAGCGCCTGGATCGTCGTGACGCCGCCCGCGATCGCAAGCGGAATCTGCGGATCCTGCGGCCAGAACGAATGCTCGGCCCAGACCTCGGCGGTGACGGGCCGCGTCGCTTCGTTGCCGTCCGATTCCGCAAAGGTGCCGGGCGCGGCATAGACGCCGATGTGCGAGTGCGTATCGATGACGCCCGGCGTGACCCATTTGCCGCTGCCGTCCACGACCGTCGCATCGGTCGGCGCCTGGACGTTGGTGCCGACGGCCGCGATGCGGCCGTCACGGAACAGGATCGACCCGCCCTGAATCTCCTGTCCCGCCGCTGTCATGATCGTGGCATTGCGAATCAGCACCGGCGGATTGGGATGGCGCTGATACGTGGACGGGTACTGTGGTCCGATGCCGGCTGCAGTATCCGGCTGGGCGGGGGCTGGTCCTGGCGCGGGCGCGTGAGCCTGCCGCGCCCCTGCGGAAGCGCAGCCCGCGGCGAGGAGGATCGCGAGCACCAGTGCAGCCGACCGCCGCCTTGTCAGTTTGACCGCCGCTTCTTCAGTTTGACCGCCCGACCGCCGCATTATCGGTTCCTCCTATTTCACGAGTTCGAACACCAACGGCATTCCCGTGGGCGCGATCCGCACGAGCCGCCGCGGCGACTGCTGCGTTACGTGCATCACGACTGGCAGCTGCATCCCGGACAGCTCGAGCCGATAGGCGGGGAAGTTGCCCGCAGGCACCACGACGTTCTCCGTGCCGGCGACCTTCACGCTCACAACTTTGGTCGTGCCTTCCCCCGACGAGAACACGCTCAGGTTGAACGTCTTGCCCTGCTCCAACGGTAGCGCCGCCAGCACGACGGGCAGCGCGTTGTCCTCGATTGTGCCGGCCGCCAAAGTTTGCTGGAACTAGGGGAGCATCAGCGACTCCGTGTAGACGATCGAATCACCGTCGATGGAGACCTTTCCCGTCTGGGATCCGAACACAGTGCCTTGCACCAGCGCCTGGAAGCTGTCGCTGAGCGCCACGATCTGGCTGCGATCGAAGGCGACCGGCCCGCCCGCCGGATTCAACTCGGCGGGATCCATCGCTTTGCCCTCGACGTCCACGAGGTGAACGGGCGCAATCGCTTTGAGCTTGTCGTAGAGCGCCTTGGCATCGCCAACCACCACGATCGTAAGGGCGTCGCGCTTGTACACGCGCTGAGCAGCGGTCCGCGCCCGGGTCCCGGTCACTGCCGCCAACCGCTCCCGATACCGCTGGATGTAGTCGGCGCCGAGGCCGAGCAGCCGCGCGGTCGTCACGACCTGCGCGATCTGGCGCGGCGTCTCGATCGTGAGCGGGAATGAGCCGACGAGGAATCCCTTGGCCGCGACCAGCTCGCTGTCGGGAATGGTCTCGGTGCGGACGCGGTCGATTTGATGCAACAGCTCGGCGAGCGCGCTGTCGGTGACTTCGGTGCGACCTTCGAACGTTGCTTGCCAGTAGCCCATGCCGCGGTTGCGCCGCAACGCGGCGTACGAGCCGTACGTCCAACTCTTCTGCTCGCGCAGGATCATGAACAGCCGGGAATCGCTGCCCCCACCCAGCACATGCGTGGCGATGCGCGCCGCGTAGTAGCCGGTGTCGGTCGGCAGGAACGTGGTATTGCCGATCACGATGTTCGACTGCACCGAGCCGGGGCGGTTGACGAGCAGGATGTCGGTGCCGCGCTTGGTCGGTGCAGCGGGGAAGGCCGGCGTCGGCGCCGCGGCGCCGCGCCATGTGCCGAATGCCTGGGTCGCGAGTGCCCGGGCCTGCGGCAGCGTGATGTCACCGGAGACGACGAGGAGCGAGCCGCCGGGGCGCAAGCGGCGTCCCGCAAACGCGACGACGTCTTCGCGGGTGATCGCCTTGTACGCCGCGACGCTGGTGTTGCGGCCGTACGGATTCCGGCCGTAGATCTCCTTCTGGAATGCGCGGTCGGCGACATTCCCTGCCTGGGAAAGCTCAACCTCGAGCGATGACAGGAACCGCGTGCGGGCCAG
The DNA here is from genome assembly GCA_003221825.1 of Gemmatimonadota bacterium. Taxonomy (GTDB): domain Bacteria; phylum Gemmatimonadota; class Gemmatimonadetes; order Gemmatimonadales; family GWC2-71-9; genus 20CM-2-65-7. The sequence continues at coordinate 2,206 of QHUE01000310.1, read as the reverse complement.
CTCGAGCTCGTCAGAAGGGAACGTCGCGCGTCGCGTCACGTCGCCGAGCAGGTTGAAGGCCAGGTCGGCATGGTCGCTCAGCACGTCGGTCGAGACCGTGAAGAAATCATCGCCCGCGCTCGCCCCGATGCTGCCGCCGACCCCTTCGATCTCCGCCGCGATCTGATCGGCGGTGCGGGTGGGTGTGCCCTTGGTCAGCAGCTCGGCGACGAGTGCGGCGACGCCTTCTTTCCCCGCGGGATCGTACGCGGTGCCGGCGCGGAAGCTGAGACTGATCGAAAGCGTCGGCTGCTCGTGATTCTCGACGAGGAGCAGCGTCATCCCATTGGGCAGCGCGACGTCGTGGAACGGCGGAAACCGCACCGGCCGGAGCCGGGCGGGGGCCGGTGCACGGGTGGGGAAGGGCTGCTGGGAGGAAAGTTGGACTGTTGGAATGATGGAAAGTGTGATCAGCACCATCATTCCAACGTTCCAACGTTCCAACATTCCCACGTTCCGGCGAGTCATTGGCCACCTCCGGACGACGGCGCCGCACCCGCACGGACGATCACCAGCGTCAGATTGCCCGGCGCGAGGTAGGTGTTCGCGACCCGCTTCACATCGTCGCTCGTGACGGCGAGCAGGCGATCGAGATCCGTGTTGATCTCCTCGATCGAATTGTGAAACGTCAGATAGTGATGCAGCTCTTCCGCTTTGCCCAACGTGGTCTCCCGATTGCCGATGAATCCGGCCCGCAAGGCGTTTTTCGCCTTCTCCAATTCGGCCGGCGTGATGCCGTTGGCGCGAATGCTGTCCAGCTGCACGCCGATGAGGCTGTCCATCCGATCGGCGGGCACGCCCTGGTTCACGATGCCGTACGCCACCCAGACGCCCGGCCCGTTACGCGAGCCGAACGGGTTGAGAATCGCCCCGGTGGCCACCGCGGCCTTGTCGCGGCGCACGACGGAGACGTTGAGCCGCGAGCTCTCGCCCTGGCCGAGGATGATGTTGACTTGGGCGCCGTGCCGGAAGCGCCGCGCTGCGACGCATAGTGATTGTCGAAGAACGCCTGCACGTCGGGGAGCTTCGCCGAATCGAGATCGGCCATCGAGCCGATGACGGTGTGGGCGTACGGGAAGCAGCTGCTGCTGTCGAACGGCCACGTGAGGCCGTCGGTAAAGGCCCCCTGGTACGGCTGATTGTCCACGCGCAGCCGGCGCTCCTCCTTCACCGCCTGGCGCTGATTCTCGAAGTTCTCTTCGGTGATCGCGAGTGAGCGCATCCGATCTGCTTCGGCCCAGAGCGCCAGGTTGAGGCGGTTCGACGGCACCGTCTCCCAATAGTTCGTGCGGTCTTCGGCAGTCGAGCCGTTGAAATCGCCGCCGGCCCGCTCGATCAGCTTATTGTGCTCGGCCTTTTTAATGTGCGCCGATCCCTGGAACATCATGTGCTCAAACAGGTGCGCGAAGCCCGAGCGGCCGGGGCGCTCGTTGCGCGAGCCGACCTCGTACCAGACGTCCACCGAGACGACGGGCGTCGAGTGATCTTCGGAATAGATGATCCGGAGGCCATTGGGCAGCGTGAACTGCTCGAACGCGATCCGTCCGGCGGGAGCAGGGGCTGGCGCGGCCTGCGCGATCAGCGTTCCAGGAAGCATCACCAGCAGCGCGAACAGTTTACGCATGGGTTCAGGACTCCACGGGAAAAAGCGCCAGCGCGTTGGTTTCGAGGATAGCCTGTTGCTGCTCGTTCGTAAGCGGCAGGGCCAGGAACTGATCGATGTTCTGCCGGAGGTCTTTCACACCCGGGCTGGGCCAATCGGTGCCCCACAGCACGCGGCCCGCGATCTCCGTCAGGCGGGGAAAGTACTCCAGCAGCTTTGAGGGCGGAATGCCCGAGACGTCGAGCCTGACTTTCCTATGACGTCTCAGGATGAAAAACGCCTCCTCCATGTACAACGGCCGTCCGCCGTGGGCCATCACGAGCTGCAGGTCGGGGAAATCGATCGCGACGTCGTCGATCTCCATCGGGTTGCCGAATTTCGAGCGCGCCCCCGGGAAGATCGACGTGCCGGTGTGGATCATCACCGGCAGGCCGCGCTCCTCGCACCGCCGATAGATCTTCCCAAGCGCGTCGAGACCATCGGTGTAAGCGTTGGCCGGGAAGGCCTGGTGCGGCGGGTGGATCTTGAGAAGGCGAATACCCAGATCGATCAACCGGTCGACGT
>QHUE01000314.1 GCA_003221825.1 Gemmatimonadota bacterium | reverse complement strand
AGCCCGCGTCACCTCCCTGGCGCGGCGGCTCGTCACCGTACCACGCGCCGCCGTAATCGACAAACGGGGCCAGACCCAGCGCCATCAGTCCCATGATCTCGTCGGCGACGAGGATCCGGTCCTCAAGGACGAACCAGGTGGTGCGCGTTCCGGTGAAGTCGTGCACGCCGAACAATCTGGGGCCGCGCTGCGCCATCCAGGGATCGAATTCCGCCCCCGGCTTCGGATGCGTCACGATCCCGCCTTCGGCGTGCGCGATCAAGGTGTGGCGCGCCACGTTCTGGCTCACGACTGTCAGCTCCGCCTGTGTGCGCGTTGAGTCCAACCCATTCGCGGCCACACGCAACACGGCGAAGCCCCGCTTCCAGACGGCGGATGTCTGGCCGCTCAGCTCGTAGCCGACGCCCGACTGCAACACGAGGCCCACGCGCAGCGTGGGCGACACGTCCACGTCTTCGCGCCGCGCGTAGGAGTTGAAGTGCTCCAGCACGCGGAACCGCACCGACCCGATCTCGATGCCCGCCCGCGCGGTCGAGAACACTGAATACGGAACCCGTGAGGTATCGGTGGCGCCAAAGTCCTCCCGGCGCCATTCCCACCCGGCCCACACGCGCGTGTACCGGTGCGTCGTCGCGGAGGCCGCGATCCCTCCGATGACTCCGACCCGCAGCATGTAGTGACGGGTGCTGTCCAAGAGCGTGTCGTCCCGAAAGCGGAGCACGCGCTCCTGTGCGGCTTCACCGTAGGTCTCGAGCGAGTACGGCGCGGAGGTCTCGTGAAACGGCAAGCCGAACTGCCATTCGCCGCGGAGGCCGTCGGAAAGATCCCGGTAGCGCAGCTTGAGCATCGTGCGGCGGCCGAGGAACAGCGGATTGATGAAGTCGAAATCGAGATGGCTCCGATCGGGGTTGCGGCCGTAGATGAGCGACACCTGCGTGGCCGTGCCGAGAAAATTGCGCTCGATGAAGCCGATGTCCCACGTGTTGTCGCCCCCCACGCTCGTGAAGCTGGCCTGGGGCTGCGTGCTCCAGCCGTCCGCAGTCACCGCGCGCAGCGCGAGTTTCCCGTCCGGCTGGGAGCGAACGGTATCCACGCGCACCGACCGAAACACGCCGAGGGAGCGCAGGGCCCGCTCGCTTTCTGCCATTCGCGCCGAATCGAACGGAGCACCTCGGTCCAGCAGCAAGCGGCCGCGGATCACCCACTGGCGCGTCCGCCTGTGCAGCTTGTTCGCCAGGTGCGCGACCCAATCGGGCGTCGCGTCGTCCCGGTCGAAGATGTTGCTGTTTTCGATGAGGACGGTATCGATCCTCTGGGACGGCGGAGCGGTTTGGTCGGTTAAGCAGTTCAGCGGTTGCGTGGTTAGCACCGCAACCACCCCAGCCGCCCCACCGCAAAGCCGCCAAACCGCCCTCAGGGTCTCACCCCATGAATCCGCTGCCGCAGCCGGTAGGTCGCATGTCGCGCCGGGTCATTCCACGCGGTGAAGTAGAGGATCGCGTCGATCCGGCCGGCCAGCTGCCGCATGCCTCGCGTCTCCATCGTATACGTGCCGCGCACGGAATCCGGCCGCAGCGGCCGGCACAGGCAGGTCACCGTCCCCCACGCGAGGATAGAATCACCGAGCGAATACGGATGATCGGCCGAGAGCTTCCGTGCGTCCCCGATGTCGAGGGCGACGCTCAGCGAATACTCGTCACCTAGCGCATCGCTGGGATCGAAATCGAACCGCGCGAGCAGCACGTCGTGGCGCTCCACGACGGTCGTATCGACCCGCAGGTGCACGATGGTGTAGCGGGGATCGGGCTGCACGAGGATGCGGCCATGCTGCTCCCAGCGTCCGGCCTGTTGTACGCCCTGGGTGTCGCCCGGCCGCGGCAGAATCTCGCAGCCGGTGATCACGAGGATCAGCAGATATGGAGGTACCGCTCGAGCTCCCACGTAACGTGAAAAGATATACCCCACGGCCACCCCTTGGCCGTGGGGTATATCGGGGCGGCTCTCGCCGTGACGTCAGTACAGGTACGCGACGCCGAGCGCGATGCTGACTTGATCCTTCTTGCCGTCGAACGCCGCCAGGGTGGACCGATCGTACCTGACCTCGGGCCTGACGACTGCATTCGGCCACGTGCGGATGTTCAACGTCGCGGTCGCGCTCCCAAACTTGTGGCCCGTGTTCGCAGGGAAGCCGAAGGACCCGCTCGTGCGCGCGCCGTTCTCGTCGTTCACGTAGTCGCCCCGCAGCGCCAGGCCAAGCGACGTGTTGAAATCGTAGGTGATCCAGCCGCCCAAGGCCCACCATGTGGCATCCTGGGTGGTGGTCGGCAAGGCAGCGTTCGCCTGCTCGCGGCCGTAGTCACCCTGTAGCCAGAGTTGCGCCGCGCCCAGCTTCCGCCAAATCAGTGCGTCGACGCCGTAGCGATTCGCCTTATCGTTGCCCGCCTCCTCCGGGCCCCAGAACCCAACGATCCCTACCGACAGTTCTGGTTGCCGGCGGTCTCGATCACCTCCAGCCCGAGCAGTGTCGGCATGCGCCCCGCCTTGAACTGCACGCCGCTCCCATTTGCGGTTGGAAGGTTCAGGGTGACGTAGAGGTGCGGGATATCGGCCTGGGTGCCGAGGTCGAGCGCCCCTCCCCCGGACTTGATCACAGTGGCGTTCTGGCCGAACAGGACCTCGGTGTGGAATCCGGCGCTGCGCTTCGCGGGGTCATACGGCTTGTCCAGCACGACGCCGAACGCGTTCAGCGTAAACCGGTTCTGCAGACGATCGTATAGCCGCCCGACGATGATCGTATCCCCAGCGCTGCGCCGGGAGTAGATGTAGGACGCCTCGGCCCAGCCGCTGAGCTTGAGCGGTGGAGGCGTTTGCGCTGCCAGCGATGCCGTCACGAGCAGCAGGCCGGCAAGTGCGACGCGGCGCATCAGATCGGCTCCGGCTGCGGCGCGAAGGCCGGTTCGGCAGGCACGGTCACGGACTGCTCTTCTATGACCACGACCGTCGCAGCTTCCGGCGTATGGGGGTAGCCCTCCACACCCATCTCCGGCACGTCGAGCCCCAGCTCCTCGATTTCCGCCGAAACGCGATGGCCACCCACTACGAGGCCGGTAACCTTGTAGGCGACAAACGCCATCGCGCCGACCGCCACGAAGTTGGCCACGCCGCCCACCAGCTGGGCCATGAGCTGCGACGCGTCGCCGTAAAAGAGCCCGCGCACGGCTCCGTCGACGCCGTTCCAGCCGACCCCATAGGTTCCGTCCGCGAGCAGGCCGACGGAGAGAATCCCCCACAGGCCGCACACCCCGTGCACCGAGATGGCGCCCACCGGATCGTCGATCTTCAGCGACCGCTCGATGAAGAGCACGGCCGCGCAGACCAGTACTCCCGCCACGCCGCCGATCAGGACGGCGGAGGGGGCCGTCACGAACGCGCACGGCGCGGTAATAGCGACGAGCCCGGCGAGCGTCCCATTCGCGAGCATCGACGGGTCGGGCTTGCCGTATTTACGCCACACGTAGAGCATGGCCGTGATGCCTCCCGCCGCCCCAGCCAGCATCGTATTCGTCGCGATGACCCCGATCCGCAGGTCAGAGCCCGCCAACGTCGATCCGGCATTGAACCCGAACCACCCAAAGGCGAGGATGAACGTGCCGACCAGTGCCATCGGGATGTTGTGACCCGGGATGGCGTTCACGGTCCCGTTGGAGTTGTATTTCCCCCGTCGCGGGCCCAGCAAGATCGCGGTCACGAACGCCATGACACCGCCGGTCATATGCACCACGGACGATCCCGCGAAGTCGACATGGCCGTGGCCCAGCCCGAGGTTCTTGCCGAGCATGGCGAGCCAACCGCCGCCCCACGTCCAGTTGGCGTAGATCGGATAGATGACGGCGCCGACGAACACGCTGAACACCGCGAACGCGACGAATCTCCACCGCTCGGCCAGCGCTCCTGTTGGGATCGTGGCGGCGGTGTCCATGAACACCATTTGGAACAGGAAGTAAGCGAAGACCGGCGCGGTGTAGGCGACGCCGGTGAGGAAGAACCCGGTTCCTCCGAACAGGCCCCACGACTTCCCGCCGATCGTCACCGAGACTTCGTGCGACAGCTGATCGTAGCCACCGAGCGTGCCGAGCGGCCCCACGCCGCCCGCCTGCAACGCGAAGCCCACGGCCCAGTAGGCCAACATTGCGATCCCGTACACCATGAAGTTCATCGTCATGGTGTGCGCGGCGTTTTTCGCGCGGGTGAAGCCGGTCTCGACCAGCGCGAAGCCGGCCTGCATGAACATCACGAGGAAACCGGCGACTAGCGTCCAGACGAAGTTGATGGCAACGGTGTTGGCGTCCATGTC
>QHUE01000038.1 GCA_003221825.1 Gemmatimonadota bacterium | reverse complement strand
GCGGGGGAGCCGGATAAGGTCGACCGCGTCGTCTACCAGGCATTTCTCACGGCCGTCGGCATCTCGATCGGCATCCTGGCACCGTTGGGCTACTTCGCGACGCCGTGGCTGCTCAATCTCGTAAACGCCTCGCCGGCCGTGCAGGCCGAAGCGTTGCCTTACCTCCGGATCATGTTCGGCTTCTCGAGCGGCATGATGGTCTTCTTCATGCTGGGCGGCGCGCTGCGCTCGGCCGGCGATGCGCGCACGCCGATGCTGCTCGGCATCACGATGACCGTGCTGAACCTCCTGCTGAATATCGTCCTCATCCGGGGACTGGGACCGATTCCGGCGTTCGGAACCCGCGGCTCGGCGATGGGCACCTGCATCACCGCCGGACTCGTGGCGATCTACGCCCTCTGGAAACTGTGGACCGGCGGCTGGGTCGTGGCCTTCCCGCGCGGGCGCGGGCTCGGCCCGGACTGGACGATTATCCGTGAGTTGTTCCGGTTTGGTCTGCCCACGGGGATCCAGGGCATCGCGATGAACATCGGTGGCGTCCTGATGCTGTCGTTCATCGGATCGCTGGCGCAGAGCGCCGCCGCCCAGGGCGCGTTTGCGGTGTCGTACACCGAGCTGTTCTCGCTCATCACCTGGACATCGGTGGGACTGATGGGCTCGGCGGCGGCGGTGGCCGGGCAGAATCTCGGCGCGGGGCACCCCGACCGCGCCGATCAGGCCGTGCACATCGCGGCGCGCTATGGTCTATCCGTGGCCGCGTTCGTCGGGTTGTTCTTTCTCTTCCTGCCGCGGCAGCTGTTGGCGGTGTTCGGGATGCACGACGCGGTGGTGGTGGACATCGGCGTGCAGCTGCTGCGCGTGTTGAGCCTCTCCGGGCTCTTTATCACCGTCGCGCTGTCGTATACGGGCGGCCTGCAGGGGACCGGAGACACCAAGAGTCCCCTGTACATCTCGATGATCTCGCAGATTCTCGTACCGCTCGGGATCTGCTTTGTGATTCAACAGACCGGCACGCTCGATACGATCGATATCTGGCTGGCGATCCTGGCGGGGCACATCACGCGCTGCATCCTGAGTATGCTGCGGTTCCGGCAGGGCCAATGGCGGCACATCGCGGTCAATGTCCAATGATCAATGTCCAATGATCATTGATCATTCCAATCGGCCGGTCGTCCCGATGATCGCGCGCGCGTTGTCGACCTGGCCCCACGTATTCCACAAAAGCACGCCGCGCACCTGGCCGTCCTTCAGATAGTAGACGACGCCCTCGCGGAACGGCTCTTTCCAATGGCTCTCGGTTTCGAGCCGCGGATCCAGCTCACCTACCGCTTCGTATCCGAGCGCGAAGAGATCGGAATAAAAGAAGGGCAGATGCGTATAGGGCGTGCCCGCGCCGGCCATCGAGCGGCCCGCGGCGGCGCCCATCGCGTTGGCGTTGTCCTCGTGCTCGACGCGCATCCGCGTGCCGAGTGCCGGATTGAAGAAGTTGGCGACATCACCGGCCGCGAAGACATCAGGCGTGCTGGTCCGGAGCAGCTCGTCGACGACGATCCCGTTCTCCACCCGCACGCCCGCTTGCTCGGCGAGCTCCACGTTGGGCTGAATGCCGAGACCCGCGACGACGACGTCGACCGGGAGCTCTTTGCCGTGCGTCGTCCGCAAGCTCACCTTGCCGGCGCTTTGCCGCATGTCGGCCAGCCCCTCGCCGGTGCGGACGTCGACGCCCTGCTCGCGGTAGTAATCGACCAGAAACTTGGACAGATCGGCCGGGAACACGCGCGCGCCGATGCCGTCCTCCGGGACGAGCAGCGTGACATCTCGCCCCACCAGGCGCAATGCGGCGCCAACTTCAGAGCCGATGAATCCACCGCCGAGGACGGCGAACCGCAGCTTTTCGTTGGCGAGCGCGCGGAGCCGGACGTAGTCGTCGAAGGTGCGATAATAGATGACCTGCCCCGTCTGCATCGGGAGGCGGCGCGGCGTGCCACCCGTTGCCAACAACAGCTTGTCGTACGAGATGACATTGCCGCGATCGTCGGTGACGGTCTTCTGCTTTGCGTTGATCGCCGTCACTCGGCGGCCGAGGCGCAGCTCGACGTTGATCTTGTCAGTGCCGCGCCAGACGGTCTTGTCAGGATCGTCGCCCTTCCACAACCCTTTCGACAATGGCGGGCGGTTGTACGGCGGATGCGGGTCGGAGGAGATGATCCCGATGCTGCCGGTGGCGTCGGTCTCGCGGATAGCGCGCGCGGCTGCATCTGCCGTCATGCCGCCGCCGATGATCAGATAGCGATAGCTCGTCACTTCGCACTTCCTGCCAGCTCAAACCCGCAGCGCGGGTGCTCGCCGCGTTGGCAGCATTCCGTCACCGGAGCTCCGGCGACCTCTTCCACGAGCGCCTTGCCGAGCTCGCACATCTCCGGATGGCCCGAAGTCACCGCGGAGAGCGGGCATCCATATCCGTGCAGCCGCCAGCCGTCGGCCGTTCTTTCTACTTCGACGTCGGCACCGAGATCGCGAAACACACTGGCGGCTGCCTCCATGCGCTGTTGGGGATTGGCTCCCGCCCGTGCGCCGGCGGCGGCCTGGGCGCCGACCGCACGCAACAGCTCGATCGCGCGCGCGCGGCCCTGGGTCCGCACGATCTCTTCGACGAGCTTGGCCAGGACGAGGGCGTAGGCCTTGGGGAACAGCTCCTCGCCATCGCACGTGAGGCCATAGAGGCGCGCGGGCTTGCCACCCGTATCGCGTTGCGTGCCGACCTGCTCGACGATGCCGTCACGGTGCAGGGCAGCGATGTGCATGCGCACGGCGTTGTCGGTGAGTCCCAGCGCTTCGGCGAGACCGGTGATGGTCCGGCGGGAGCGCCGCAGGAGGCCGAGCACCCGGGCCTGCGTTTCTCCGAGAAAGCGTTCCAGCCACTTGTGCATGGCCCAGAATAGCCTGGAAACACTGATTTGTCTAGTAACACAAGCAAATACTTGACAAAGTGTGATTACTCGTCCAAGTTCACCGGACCTACAACACCACGGACCTTTTTGAGGAGGTTGGGATGTCCCGCACCGCCCATCGACTACTCGCTTGTGCCCTGACGCTGGTCTTCGCCACGGCGCTCCACGCCCAGAATCCTGCACCGGCGCCGGCCGCAGCGCCTGATCTGTCGGACCCGGAAGTCGCTCATGTCGCCGTGACCGCGAACAGCATCGACATCGACATGGCGAAGTTCGCGCAGACCCGCACCCGCAACGCCGCGGTGAAGCAGTTCGCCGCCACCATGATCACCGATCACACCGCCGTAAATGCGCAAGCCGCCGCGCTGGCCGCCAAGCTCGGCGTCACGCCGGCGGATAACGCCGTCAGCCAGTCCCTCGAGGGTGGCGCCAAGCAGGCGCGCACCTCGCTCGAGGCGCTGCACGGCGCCGCCTTCGATCGCGCCTACATGGATCGCGAAGTCGCCTACCATCAGGCCGTGCTCGACGCAATCGACAAAGTGCTCCTTCCGACGACGGAGAACGCTGAGCTGCGGAAGCTGCTCGTGGACGTTCGCCCGGCGATCGCGACGCATCTCGAGCACGCCAAGCAGGTCAGGAGCCAGCTGGGCGCACCCGTCAGGACGGGGATGTGATCGTCTGGCTGCTGATGCTCCTGGTAGTTCCCAAAGCGCCAGCAACCACGCACACCGTCGAGATCCGCGGGATGGAATTCCATCCCGCGGTTCTCACCGTGGCGGTGGGCGACACGGTCGTCTGGATCAATCGCGACATCGTTCCGCACACCGCGACCGGCCACGGTCGATCGAGGTGGGACACGGGACAGCTAACGCAGGGGCAGGAAGGTCGCTACGTCGCGCGCCGGGCGGGAGAAACGTCTTACGCCTGCACGCTCCATCCCACGATGCACGGAAAGTTGATCGTTCGTTAAGGACCGTCTGTCGGCGGGATGCGCCGCGCGCGATCCCACAGGCCGGGCACACCAAGCTGCTGGGCGACGCGCTCGAATTCCGGCGCCGGGCCGCGCCACCGCAGGTCCTCCACCGCCCTAAACACGGGGACGTCGATTCTGAGCGTCGCCAAGGTACGAAACAGCATCGCGAGCGGACGATTCTCCTCCAACGCCGCGGCGAGACGTGCGGCGCCGCGCACCGGCACTTCCCACTGCGCATGGCTGGCCGGGATCTTCTCGAGATGGATGTAGCGGCCCAGGATCGCGCCGGAGGCCTTCTCTCCCCAACCCGGAATACCTGGAAAACCGTCGGCGGAATCGCCGACGAGTGCGAGGTAATCGGGAATTGACACGGGGCCGACGCCGAACCGCGCGACCACGCCGCGCTCATCGCGCTGCTCCCGCTTGCGGCGGTCGAACTGCACCACCCGCTGTCCACGGACGCACTGGCTCAGGTCCTTGTCGGGCGTGCAGATGATCACCTGCTCGACAGCGGCCGACTCGGCGGCGAGGTGGGCGGCAGCCGCCAGCGCATCGTCGGCCTCGAACTCCTCCATCGCCCACACGACGACCCCCAGTGCTCGCAGTGCGTCCTCGAGCGGATGAAATTGTGCCAGCAGCTCGGGCTCGATGCCTTCGCTGGTCTTGTAGCCGGCCCAGAGGTCGTTGCGGAACGACTCGATCACGTGGTCGGTCGCGACGCCGAGGTGCGTCGTCTCGCTCTCCAGCATGCCCAGCACGGAGCCCACCACGCCGACGATCGCGCCGACTTCCTGGCCGTCGCGAGTTTGCTGCCGCGGTATAGCGTAGAAATGCCGGAAGAGCTCGTAGGTGCCGTCGAGGAGATGGACTCTCACGCCGCGAGGTGTCCGAACAGATCGGCGCGGACGCCGGGATCCCGCAGCTTCCACACCACGCCATCGGTGAAGTAGTGGTGGATATTGAAGAACGCGCTGATCGCAAACCCCACCACCTGTCCCGGCCGCGACCCCAGCCAGCTCGTCACCACGGCCATGGCGCCGAGCGGCAACAGAATCGACGCGACGATCGAGCCGACCAGCAGCACCGTCAGGTAGATCATGATTTGAAATGCGACCAGTTGGGACGGGCCTCCCCCGGCGCCGACCGCGCGGCGCGTGCGGTTCACCTCGACCCGGAAGGGAAAGATCAGATACTGCAGCGCATGGGCGATTTGGACGATAAAGAGTGCGGGCAGACCCACCCGCGCCATGGCGCCGTACCACACGAAGATCGCGAGCCAGGGAATCCAGGCGCGCAGCGGCGCGATGCGGCCGGTGCGCACCTTGTGCATGGCAAATCCTGCGAGCCCCATCACCAGCGCGACGGCGGTGAGGACGCTGAGCCCGATGTACAGCGGCGTGAGATCGACGAGCTGGTCGTAGCCGAGATAGAAGAACCAGACGACGTGCCACGCCGCGAGGATGTACAGCGATCCCCGCACCAGCTTGCGTTCGGTCGGGGTGAACGGATTCCCGTCCAGATACGTGAACGTCGACACCATCCCCCAGGCCTGGCTGGTGTAATGCCACGCCAGGTAGGTGCTCGAGATGGTCAGCAGCGCCGAGACGGGGATGTCGGTCCAGCGGCTCGCGACGACGGCCGAGATGCAGCCGATCACGAGCAGCGTGGGAACGTAGATCGCCGCCCAGGGGTGCGCCCGGATGCTGTCGCGGGTGCGGTACACCATCCGGTACGACGCCAAAAAGTGCGGCATGTTCACGAGCGCGCCGACCCATGCCTGCACTCCTGCGCTCAGCACCAGCACGTCGGTCCGGCCCATCACCAGCAGCGGTACGAGCACGAGCAACGACAGGCCGCCCGTGCACAGGGCGTCGACGAACGGCGAAACGATGGCGGGCGTGTCGCGTGCAACGGCGACCACCTTCATCGTCCCGGAATCCCCGTCTGTTGCTGGCGCCGGAGATCGAGCGCGAGCTGATCGCGCAGCGCGCCGATGGCGCGGCCCCGGATGTTGAGGATGCCGCCCGGGAGGTTGTCGAAGCGATAGCGACGCAGCACCACGAGATAGGTCCCGGGGTTGCGATCCACGACAGCCGTTAGGTCCACGGCCGTCTCGAAATAATGGTCAGCGTAGATCTGCTTTGCGGCGGCCAGGGTCATGCCCGGCAGCTCTGGCGGCGTATAGACGACCAGGTGCGTCACGCTCAGGATCGGCCGCAAGCGGGGGAGCACGTCCTCCGACCAGAAGATGATTTCCGCAGCGCCGGCGGGAAGCGCTCCGCGCGGATAGCTCGCGAAATAGGTTTGCAGTGACGGCACCGTCTGGTAGACGTATGGCGATTCGGCGAGCTGGGCGGCGAACGCTTCGCTCGAGCGGACGGTGAGATTGCCGCGATCGTCATAGAGCGCCATGGCCGAATCGCCCCGTGTGCGGTAGTCGGTGACGTACTCGACCAGACGACGTCGCGCGTAGGCGCTCAGCTGCGCCTGCAGCTCCGCGGAGGGCGCCGACCAGTTCATCTGCTCGTGAATGCGGCGCATGTCGGTAGCCGGTAGCTTGGCGACGCAATCGCCCGGCTTGCAGCTCTTCATATCGCCCACGTCGCGGGTGTTGATCGTGACCGCCGCGACGTCCGACCCGGTGGCGGGATCGCTGAAGATTCCCAGCTGCGTGCGGTTGGGCGTGCGCAGCGACGTGGGGAAGTCACGCAGCGCGCGCACGTACTGTTCGCGCGGGGCGGGCGTCGTGATGATCCCGAACAGGGCGACATCGCGGCGGTCTCGCGTTTCCAACACCGTCACCACCGGCTCGCCCCGCTCGACCGTCGCGAGCTGCTCGGCGGTGAACCCGATGCTGTGTTCCAGAAACTGCGTCAGCTGCGCCGGCCGCTGGGGGGGTGGCGTGGCGACTTGCAGGAGCAACAGCAGTGTGCGCATGCGTCCCCGCTAGATCAGTGATTCGATGGGAAGGTGCGAGAAGAATCTCGCGCCGAGTGGCCGCCAAAAACCAGCCTCGGGCTCAGCGGTAAAACCGCCCGTCCATTCCAGGCGCCCGGCCGCGTGAGACGTGACTTCGTAGGCGAGCGCGGGGCTCGACCAGTGATCGAACAGGCGCACGACCTCGGCGGCGAGCTCGGGGCTATGCACCAGCACCCCGACCTCCGTGTTCTGCTCGAGCGAGCGCGGATCGAGATTCACCGAGCCGATGAACACCGAGTTGGCGTCGAACACGAACGTCTTGCCGTGCAGGCTCGCCCGGGAGGAGCCGATGGCGATCCCGGACCGCCGCGGGCCGTTGGTACCCGCGGCCTCGGGCCGCAGCTCGTAGAGCCGCACGCCGGTGGCGAGGAGGGGCCGCCGATACTTCATGTAGCCGGCGTGGACGAGCCATACGTCGGTGGCGGCGAGCGAGTTGGTGAGGACTCGGACAGTGACGCCGTCACGGCGCCGCTCGCCGAAGAATGCGACGCCCTCCTCGCCCGGCACAAAATAGGGCGACACGACCAGCAGGTCGGAGCGTGCGGCGCGGGCGTGCGGCGAGATCTGGGCGCCGAGGAACGTGGCGCTGCGCGCGCCAACAGGCTGCGTCAGCTTGTCGGGTGGATCGGCGATGATCTCGGCGTCCGCCCAGTGCAGGTGCAACGCATGCGCCCGCAGGTCCTTGGCGAGATCGGACTCGGCGAGCGCCCGCGCGTAGGAGGAGTCACGCAGCTGCTCGCAGCGGTCGTGCAACCTGTGCCGGGCGGCGGTGAACGCGGCGTCGTCCAGCCGGGAGGTTGTGAGCTCCGTAATCGGCACGGCGAATGAGCTGTCCCAGTACGCCGTGAAGCTATCGCAAGACTGGCCGGCGACGGGCCCGACGGCGATGACGTCCACGTCCTGGAAGTCCAGCTCGCCGCGGCTGAAGTACTCGTCGCCGATGTTGCGCCCGCCCAGGACCACGGCGGTGCCGTCGGCGACGAGCTGCTTGTTGTGCATGCGGCGATTGACGCGCGTGAAGCTGGTGAGCAGCTCACCCAGGCGCCCCAGCCGGGTGCGGTGCCGGTACGGATTGAACACGCGGATCTCGACATTAGGATGCGCATCGAGCGCCGCGACCGCTGCGTCCTTCTTTTCGAGGGTGCCCCAGTCGTCGAGCAGCAGGCGCACGCGCACGCCGCGATCCGCGGCGGCCATGAGGCGCTCGATGACCAGTGAACCGGTGTGATCGGCGTGGAAGATGTAGTACTGCAGGTCGAGCGTGCGCTCGGCGAGCTCGATCAGCAGCCCGCGGGCCACGAAGGCGTCGAGGCCCGTGGACAGCAGCCGAAATCCGGAGCGGCCGCCGCTCTCGGCGGCGCGCGGGGCAATCCAGCGTTCGAGTCGAGTCAAGTTCCCGGAAGGTTCTCGTGGTAAGGGAATAGCGCAAGGCATCCACGGGCAGGTGCTGAAGGTACCTTCGGCTGTTATCTCTGGCGGATGAGGGAGCTAAGCCGTGTCGCATCCTGAGCACAACATGCATCACCAGCACGCATCGCCCGCGGAGGCCCGTCCGCCGCACACGCACGACACGCACGCAGGCCATTCGCCCGCGATGTTCCGCGATCGCTTCTGGCTTTCGGCCGTCCTCTGCATTCCGGCAGTCATCTGGTCGCAGCACATCCAGATGCTTCTGAAATACCGGGCACCGGCGCTGCCGGGTGCCGGCTGGATTTCGGCCGTTTTCGGAACGCTCGTCTTCCTCTATGGTGGGCGCGCCTTCCTGTTTCTTTACCGGCCGCGATTCGCCCGTGATCATCGACTCGTTGACGTCGCTCTCGCCCGCGCGAACCACGCCGTCCGCCGGCACGCTCTCACCCGGACGGACCAGGACGACGTCTCCCCGCCGCAGCTCGTGCACGGCGACTCGCTCCTCAGTCTCGTTGCTGATCCGCGTGGCCGTGTCGGGAAGCAGCTTGGCCAACTCAGCGAGCGCACCCTCGGCGCGTTGAATCGAACGCATCTCGATCCAGTGGCCCAGCAGCATGATGGTGACCAGCGTGGCGAGCTCCCACCACAGCGCGTCGGCGGCAATCACACCGAGCTGCACGATCCAGGAGAAGACGAAAGCGACGCTGATGGCC
>QHUE01000037.1 GCA_003221825.1 Gemmatimonadota bacterium | reverse complement strand
CTACAACGGCTTCTTGCGTTGGGCCTACGACGCCTGGCCGGCCGATCCCGTGCGCGACGCCCGGCATGTCGCCTGGCCGGCCGGAGATGAGTTCCTGGTCTACCCTGGAGGGGGGAGCAGCGTCCGCTTTGAAAAGCTGCGCGAGGGGATCGTGGACTACGAGAAGATCCGGATCCTGCGAGACCTGGCGTCCCGGTCCACGAATCGCGATATCCAACGCCAAATGCGCGCGTTCGACGATCACCTCCGCACGTTCGTCGGTGATCGCGACTACACCAAGCGAAACTACGATGAGACCAGGATCACGGACGCCGTCCAAAGGGGCCTGCGGATGCTGGAGGCGTTGAGCGACCGACTTGGGCGATAATGCCGTTGTCTGTTCGGAATTTCAGGATGACGTCCTCACGCATGAGCTCACGCCGGCTGGTCCGATCCCGACAGCGTTCGATCCGAATGGTGTCTATCCCTACGTCAGCTATGTAGCGACTGTTCCGCGACCGGTATTCAAGACGTACCGGTTCATCGCATTGGAGAACGAGCGACTCCGGGTCGTGATTTGTCCGGACCTGGGCGGCAAAGTCGTGTCCCTCTTGCATAAGGGCTCGGGCAGAGAGGTCCTGTATACTCCGGGCGTCATCAAGCCGGTACGGATCCTGCCGCGATTCGCGTTTGTCCCGGGCGGTATCGCCGTCAGCTTTCCGATTTCCCATTCGCCCAGCCAGAACGAGCCCGTACTCGGCCGGATCGATCGCACGCCGTCGCGGGTGTATGTCACGTGTGGAGAGCGCGAGCTGCGGTTCGGGATGCACTGGTCGGTCGAGTATTCCCTCGGCGCGGGCGATGATTTTCTCACCCAGCGCGCGGTATTTCACAATCCGGGCCACGCGCCCTACCCCTGGATGTCCTGGTCGAATGCCGCACTGCCTGCTGCGCCCGATACGGAATTCCATTTTCCTGACGGGGAGGTATTGCGCCATTCGTCTTCGCTGGAATCGATCGACTGGAGACGATCGGGGGGGGGGCCGAGGCGTGAATCCGACATCGTGGAGATGACCGGGTTCTTCTGGAAGAAAAAGGACGTCAACGCCTTTGGGGCGTTTACGCCTTCGCTGGGATCGGGACTCTACCATGTGGCAGACGCCGCGGTGGCGCCAGGAATGAAGCTCTGGAGCTACGGCGTGGGGGAAGACCGTGCGTGGGCGACGTTGGGTGCGGCGCATCGGCAGCCCTACGTGGAGATCCAGGGCGGGCCGCTCGCTGATCAGACTACCAAGGTGATGCTCGAGCCCAACGCGACTCGATCGCACGTG
This sequence comes from Gemmatimonadota bacterium, assembly GCA_003221825.1. Lineage (GTDB taxonomy): Bacteria > Gemmatimonadota > Gemmatimonadetes > Gemmatimonadales > GWC2-71-9 > 20CM-2-65-7. The sequence continues at coordinate 7,850 of QHUE01000037.1, read as the reverse complement.
GAGTTTTGGATCCCGACCGACCAACCACGGGACATCTACGCGCTCCCGGTTCCCACCGTAGCGCTCAGACCGATCACCGATATTCCGCGCTTCGATTGGGCGCGGGAGAGCGATGTGCGGTTTTGGACGAACCTGCTGAACGCGCACAAGACAAAAGGTCGGTTACCTGACCCGCCGGAACCGGAGGATCTTTTGTGGGCGCCTTCGGGGATGGAAGGTCTCGCTACGGCCTTTGAATGGGCGATTGGGAGTGCGCCCCACGCCACGGTCGACCGGTGGAGATTCCATTATGGTGCGTGGCTCGCAGGACGGGGCCAAAAAGAGGACGCGATCCGCGTCCTTTCCGCGAGCAATCTAGGCGTGGCTCAGGCGCTCCTCGCCAGGCTGCTCAGACTGGGCGGTGATGTCGAGGGCGCCAGGCGGGCCTTCCGCTCGATTCGCGAAGCAACGTGGCAGTCGCATCCGCAGATCGTTGCGGAGCGCGACGACGTGCTGCGCCGCGCCGGAGCCGAAACGATCCCCGAACGCGAGCGATGGTAGAATGAGGCGGACCCAAGCGAGGACGAGCGGGTCGTCTAGAGGCGCGTGCAGCTGCTGATAGACAAGGGAGAATTGCGGAGGGCGAAAGAGCTTCTGCTATCGGTCCCGTTCCAGAAAATCCATCAGCGCTACGTACGAACGATGTTGTGGAATGCGCTCTGCGAGAAACTGAACGAGCCGTGTGCGCCGGTTCCGCCGGAACTGGGAGAAGATCGGTTAGCTGTGTTCGGTGCGTATCGGGAGTTTGAATGATGCGAGTGCGCCCAGGAGGACTCGAACCCCCAGCCTCTTGATCCGTAGTCAAGCGCTCTATCCAGTTGAGCTATGGGCGCCTAATGCTGGTCAACAGCAATCGGGTTACCGTCATCAGACGCGCAGCGGTGAACAGGTTTCAGGAAACAGGTCTGTCCTGAACCCTCGATCCTGTATCCCGCCGCTGCGTCTGTTCACCTGCACCTGTTTCCAGTTGACCAGCCTTAAGATGGGCGGTACAAGACTCGAACTTGTGACCTCCACGATGTCAACGTGGCGCTCTAACCAACTGAGCTAACCGCCCGGACTGAAATGCGGAATGTGGAATTCGTAAGGCGAAATGAAGATTCCGCATTTCGAATTTCGCATTCCGCATTATTGAAGTAGCGGGGGTGGGATTTGAACCCACGACCTCCGTGTTATGAGCCCGGCGAGCTACCAGACTGCTCCACCCCGCGTCGATTTGCCCGTTTAGTCCAGAGCGGGAAACGGGACTCGAACCCGCGACCCCAACCTTGGCAAGGTTGTGCTCTACCAACTGAGCTATTCCCGCGCGCCGCGAAATCTAACCTTAAGCCAGTCACCTGTATACGGTTGACCGCGGTGCGTCTGCTTCCGAAACCCGATCCCCGTCGCCCAGCCGTTCAGTGGAGGCGAGGGGGATCGAACCCCTGACCTCGTGAATGCCATTCACGCGCTCTCCCAACTGAGCTACGCCCCCTGTATATTGCCGCCCCCGAATCGACCGAAACCGCCGGACGGGAACACGGCATCTTACCGGGGCGTTGATGCGGTGTCAAGCGAATTCACGCTTGTTTCATGAACATTTTCGTCGCGTCTGCGTATCACAAGCACCGAGATAGGGCGATCACATGCCGCGCACCCGGAAAAAGACAAAGGCCGCCGCACCGGCTCCCAAGGCCAAGGCGAAGGCGCCCGTCGCGCAGACCGAGCGACGGGTCGTCAAGCGCCGTGGCCGGCGCCGCGGCCTGCTCACGGGCCTCGGCTCGCACGAGCACGAGCGCGACATCCTCGATCAGTACCTCCACGAGGTCTCCAAGACGCCGCTGCTGACGCAGAAGGAGGAGATCGCGCTCGCCCGCAAAGTGCGCGCGGGCGATCAGGAAGCGATGCAGGAGCTCGTGAAGCGCAACCTGCGCTTCGTGATTTCGGTCGCCAAGAAATATCAGAACCGTGGGCTGCCGCTCACCGATCTCATCGGCGAGGGCAACGTCGGCCTGCTCACCGCCGCGCGCAAGTTCGACCCCGATCAGGGCGTGAAGTTCATTTCGTACGCCGTGTGGTGGATCCGTCAGGCGATCCTCGCCGCGCTCGCGCGGCAGGGGCGCACGGTGCGCGTGCCGCTGAACCGGACCGCGGATCTGTCGCGCATCGTCCGCACGGCCGAGTACCTGCGACAGACGCTGCGCCGCGAGCCGACGCCCGAAGAGATCGCCGACGCGACCAAGCTGTCGCTCGAGGTCGTGCAGTCGCTCGCCGCGCTCAACACGGGCGACGTGCGGCTCGACGCGCCGCTCGACCCCGATGGGGATCGCTCGCTCATCGAGCGCTTCATCGCCGAGGACCTGCCGGACACGGAGGATCAGGCGATGGACCGCTTCCTGTCCGACGAGATCGAGCAGGCGCTGAACACGCTGCAGCGGCGTGACGCCAAGGTGCTGCGACTCTACTTCGGCCTGGACGGCGGACGGGAGCACACGCTGGAGGAGATCGGCGGCATGCTCGGCGTGACCCGCGAACGCGTGCGCCAGCTCCGCGATCGCGCGCTGAAGCGACTGCGCGACGGCGACGTCGGCAAGGCGCTCGCCAGCTTCGCGGCCTAAAAACGCAGCGGGTATGAAAACAGTAGGGGCGCAGCATGCTGCGCCCCTACTATTTTTGGTCTAGTTTCTCCCCCGTGATTCAATCCATCGGCCGCCGCTCCATCTCGGCTATCGAAGCCGTCGGGCGCGTCGGCCACTTCGTGATGGACACGGCGCGCGCGCTGCCGGATGTCGGGACCTGGGCGCGTCTCTTGATTCTCCAGATGCGCCGCGTCGGCGTGGACTCTCTGCCCGTGGCGCTCTTCATCGCCGCCTTCACCGGCGTCGTCCTCGCCCTGCAGGCCTCCTACACGTTCACCGGCGCCGTGCCGCTCTACTTCGTCGGGACGCTCGTCGGCAAGACCATGATGCTGGAGCTCGGCCCCGTGCTCGCGGGCCTCGCGCTCGCCGGCCGGGTAGGCGCCAGCATGGCGGCCGAGCTCGGCACCATGAAGGTCACCGAGCAGGTGGACGCGCTCGAGACGCTCGCCTACGATCCCCAGAGCTACCTCGTCATCCCGCGCGTCCTCGCCGGCACGCTGATGTTTCCCGTGATCGTCGCGTTCGCCGTCGCGACCGGTATCATCACGGGGTGGTTGACGAGCCTCGTGCTGCTCGACCTCTCGACACAGGATTTCATCAAGGGTCTCAAGCTGTTTTATGTGTTCAAAGACGTCTGGTTTGGATTGCTCAAGAGCGCGAGCTTCGGCTTCACGATCACCCTCGTCGGCTGCATCGTCGGCTTGTCGACGCGGGGCGGGGCGGAGGGCGTCGGCCGCAGCACGACACGCACGGTCGTCTACTCGGCGATCCTCATTCTGGTGCTCGACGCGTTCTGGGCCGTGGTCCTCCTGTGATCGAATTCCAGGATCTGCACAAGGCGTTCGGCGAGAAGCCGGTGTTGCAGGGCTTCTCTCTCAAGATCCGGGACGCCGAGACGGTCGTGGTCATCGGCTACTCAGGCTCGGGCAAGAGCGTGGCATTGAAGCACATCGTCGGCCTGTTGCACCCGGATGCAGGCGACGTCATCGTTGACGGCCAGGCCGTCAGCACACTCGATCGGGACGGCCTGACGCGCCTGCGCCAGGGCATCGGCTACGTCTTCCAGTTCGCCGCGCTGTTCGACTCGATGACGGTCGCCGACAATTTGGCGCTGGGGCTGCGGCGGCGCGGCCTGGGCGAAGAGGAGATCGAGGAGCGCGTGCGCGAAGCGCTGGCGCTGGTGGATCTGTCGGGGACCGGCGACCGCCTGCCGGCCGAGCTGTCGGGAGGCATGCGCAAGCGCGTGGGGATCGCCCGCGCGATCGCGCTGCGGCCGCGCTACATCCTCTACGACGAGCCGACCACCGGCCTCGATCCGGTGACGTCCGCGGTGATTGATCGCCTCATGGTGCGGACGCGCGAGCACCTCGGTGTGACGGGAGTGGTCGTGACGCACGACATGCGCAGCGCCTATACCGTCGGTGACCGGATTGCGATGCTGTTTGAGGGGCGCATGCGGCAGGTCGGTACGCCCGAGGAGATTCAGCGGACGGAGGACGCGGTGGTGCGCCAGTTCATCGAGGGACGCGCCGAGTGAAGCGCGAGAACGAGTTCGCGGTCGGCCTCGTCGTCATCGCGGCGCTCGCGCTCGTGGTGGGCGGGGCGCTGTGGCTCTCCGGGGCCCATCTCGGCAAGACGGAAGCGGTCTACACGGCGCGATTCCGGACCGTGGGCGGGCTCGGCGCCGGCAGCCCTGTCGTGTTGCGCGGCGTGCGCGTCGGACGGATCGAAGCCATCCGCCTGGCGCCGGGCAACTGGGTCGAGGCCGACATCAAGATCTACTCCGGCGTGACGCCGCCCGCGAAACCCGCCGTCATCGCGGCCTCCGCGTCGCTGTTCGGCGAGTGGGCCGCGACGCTGATCTCGAGCGACCCGCCGCCCGTCGACCCCAACATCCGGCAGGCGCTCGCTGAAGCCGAAGCGGTCGGTGGCGGCAAGTGGCCCGGCGCGACGCTGCCCGACATCGGCCAGCTCACGGCGCAGGCCAGCCGAATCGCGACCGACATCGGCACCGTCGCCGCGCGCGTGCAGAGCGCATTCGATTCCCAGGCGGTCATGGATTTGCGCCGCTCGATCCACGATTTTGGCCAGGTGGCCGACCGCCTGGCGCGCGTGACGAACGAGCAGGCAGACGTCATCGGGGACGTCGGTTCCAACTTGCAGCACGGCTCGGAGGCGCTGTCCCGTGCGGCCATCGATCTCAAGACGACCCTGGGCCGCGTCGATACGGCCACCAATCAGGGACAGCTCGCCACTATCCTTAATAATACCGCCGCAACCAGCACCGACCTGCGCAGCGCGTCGCAGGACTTCCGCCAGCTCATGGCTGCGGCGAACAAGAATCAGGAGAGCCTCGTGCGCGTCCTGCAGAACGCCGACACCATCTTGTCGCGTATCTCCAACCGCAGCGGCACGCTGGGGCTCCTCGTCGCCGATTCGGCGCTCTATCGTGAGACGACGCTCACGATGATTCAGCTGCGCCAGCTCCTCTCCGACATTCAGGCGAATCCGCGGAAATACTTCACGTTTAGTGTTTTCTAACCAATGCGAAATGCGGAATGGGAAATGCGAAATGTCAAGGCGAGTTCGTGCGCGTTGGTCGGGTACGATGCTCGCGTAAGGAATTTCGCGTTCCACATTTCGCATTTCGCTTTTCTATGACTCGTCGCCGCTCGAAATCCCGCAAATCCCAGCCCCGTGCCCAGCGCGAGACGAGCGCGGGCGGCGTCGTCTTTCGTCGCGGGCCCCCCCCGGATGGGCAGGTGCGATTCCTACTGATTCGCGACTCATACAAGAACTGGGGCTTCCCCAAAGGGCACCTCGAGGCCGCCGAGCCGCCCGCGGAGGCCGCGCGCCGGGAGGTCGCCGAGGAGACGGGACTGCAGGAGCTGGTGCTGCACGGCCCGATCAAGGTGATCGACTGGTATTTCCGCTTTCGGGGCAAGACGATTCACAAGTACTGTCATTTTTTTCTGTTCGAGTCGCGCCGCGGCGAGCCTGTGCCTGAAGCGGCAGAAGGGATCACCGCCTGTGTCTGGCATCCGCTGGACGGCGCGTTGCAGACGGTGAGCTATGACAACGCGCGCGAGGTGCTGCGGCAGGCCGCCGAGATGCAGCAGGCGCTGGTGCGGACATGAGCGTCGCCGCGGCGAGCGCGTATCCCGTCGTGCCGGTGTTTCATCCGCGCCGCGAGGCGCGCCGCGCCGTGAAGCGCGGCTATCCGCGCGGTGCCGGGAGCGTCCGCTTGTGCCGCACCATCCAGGCGGTCGAGCGGCTGCTCGAGCAGCGCCTGGTTGATGCCGTCGTGCTGGACGTGCGCCACTGCGACGGCGTGGGACTCACACTGCCGGCTCGTTTCCCGCGCATCCCGATGTACGCGCTCTCGGCGGTCCGCCCGGACGACGGTGCGCTCCTAGCGTCATGCCGCGACGCCGGCTTCACGGTGCTGGTGGAAGGCGTGGACAACGCGGTGGCCGGGGAGTGGATCGCGGCGCGCACGGCACAGGTGGCCCGCCGCACGGCGCTCGCGGACGCCCCACGGCTCCTGCGCCTCACCGATCGGCTCCAGCTGGCCGCCTGGGAGGAAGTCCTGCGGCGGGCCGGGACGCCGACCAAGACGGGCTATGTCGCGCAGGCGCTGGGGGTCACGCGGGAGCACCTGTCGCGGGAGTTCGGGGCGGGGGGGGCGCCGAACCTGAAACGGGTCATCGATCTGGCGCGCGCCGCGTGCGCCGCGGACCTGCTCGGAAACCCCGGATATACCGTTCGCTGCGTCGTCCGCATCCTCGGCTATGCGTCGCCCAGCCATCTGGCCGGGACGGCACGGCGCGTGGCGGGCGCGACGCCGCAGGAGCTGCGGGAGCTGGGTCCGCGGGGTGTGTTGACGCGGTTTCTGAGAGGAAGAACGAGGTCTCGGACATAACGTGCGGCGTGTCGCGTGCGGCGTTGATGGGCAAAGGTCGAAGCGGCGGGCGCCAGCCCTTACACGCCGCACGCCCGCACGCCGCACGTCAAGGGTAGCGGGCGTACCGCTTCATGTGATAATTTTCACAATCTCTCACGGCGATACCAATGGCGACTGATTCGATACTGCGTCCCGGCGAGCTGAAGAACCTCCTCCTCAAGGAAATCCAGGCGGCTGACCTGGCGGACATCGACGTCCGCGAAGTCGGCACGGTCCTCGAGGTGAAGGACGGCATCGCCCGGATTTACGGGCTGACCTCCGCGATGGCGGGCGAGATGCTCGAATTCACCGTCTCGGCGACCGGCGAGAAGATTACCGGCCTCGCGTTGAATCTCGAGGAAGACAACATCGGCGCCGTGATTTTCGGCGACTATCTCCAGCTGCGCGAGGGCGATGAGGTGCGCCGCACCGCCCGCGTGCTCGAGGTCCCCGTGGGTCCGGCGATGGTGGGCCGTGTCGTGGACGCGCTGGGCCGCCCCGTGGACGGCCTCGGGCCGATTCAGACCACGAAGACCCGGAAGGTGGAGATCGTCGCGCCCGGCATCATCAAGCGGCAGCCCGTCAAGGAGCCGCTGCAGACCGGAATCAAAGCCATCGATTCGATGATCCCGATCGGCCGCGGCCAGCGCGAGCTGATCATCGGCGACCGAGGCACCGGCAAGACCGCGATCGCGATCGACACGATCATCAATCAAAAAGGGCAGGGCGTCATCTGCGTGTACGTCGCGATCGGCCAGAAGAATTCGACCGTCGCGGCGGTGGTCGAGCGGCTGAAGGAGCACGACGCGATGGAGTACACGATCGTGGTCGTCGCGTCCGCCTCGGAGCCGGCCCCGATGCAGTACATCGCGCCGTACTCGGGCTGCACCATGGCCGAGTACTTCATGTACGATGAGAAGAAGGCGACGCTCTGCGTGTACGATGACCTGTCGAAGCAGGCCGCGGCGTATCGCCAGCTCTCCCTGGTCTTGCGGCGCCCGCCCGGCCGCGAAGCCTATCCGGGCGACGTTTTCTATCTCCACAGCCGCCTGCTCGAGCGCGCCGCGAAGCTGTCGGACGACATGGGTGGCGGCTCACTGACGGCGCTGCCGATCATCGAGACCCAGGCGGGGGACGTCTCGGCATACATCCCCACCAACGTCATCTCGATCACCGACGGGCAGATCTTCCTCGAGACCGACCTCTTCTATTCGAACGTGCGGCCGGCCGTGAACGCCGGCATCTCGGTG
>QHUE01000036.1 GCA_003221825.1 Gemmatimonadota bacterium | reverse complement strand
CAGGTGATGCATACGAGAAGAGCCGACCAGCTGGGGTGCACGGGGCGAGATAATACCGGCATTTCCCAAGGCGGCAACCTTTCGGGCGCTCTCCCTATCCAAACGGCGTATCCTCCACCCGGGAATTCTATGATCGCGCCGCTGCTCGCTACGCTGCTGCTCGTGGTGCAAAACCGTCCCCCGCTCGATTCGGCAACCGTCACGCGGGTTCTCAATCAGCTCAAGACCAGCGATTCGACGGTCTGCGCGCTGGCCGGCGAGGCGCTGACCAACTACGGCGGGTTCTGGGGTCACGCCTTTGCCGATCCCGGCATGCCGATGCCGCAGCCGATGCCGACTCCCATGCCGATGCCGGGCGGCGCAGGAGGCATGCATGTCGACATGCACGAGACCAGGCACGAGACGGATCCCGCGGTGTTACGCGCCTTCCGCGCGTTCATTCGCGACGACAACCGGTGCGTGCGCAACATTGGCGCGCGCGTCCTCGGAAACCATCGCGGCTCGGAGAGCTACAATCTCTTCATCGGAATGCTGAAGGACGCGCGCGCCGACTTCCGCGAAACCGGCGCGCTCGGCCTCGGCGAGCTCGAGGATTCGCGTGCCATCAATCCCCTGGTCGCTGCCCTGACCGATGATGACAGTCCAGTCGTGCGGATGACCGCGGCGTGGGCGCTCGGAGAGATCGAAGAGAAGACCGCGATCGATCCCCTGGCCCGCGCACTCGGTGATCGTGCGCCGGAAGTACGGCGCACCGCTGCCTGGGCGTTAGGCGAAATCGAGGACAAACGTGCCGTGCGGCCGCTCAGTGCGGCGCTCAACGACGCCGTCATCGAGGTGCGTCTCATCGCCGTATGGGCGCTGGGGGAGATCGAAGACGCGTCGGCGGTGCCGCTGCTCGCCACCGCGACGAAAGACCGCGACCCCCGCGTGCGTCAGCAGGCCGCGTGGGCGCTGGGCGAGATCGAAGACGCGCAGGGAATCGGTTCGCTCGAGACGTTGATGCGTGATCCCGTGGCCGATGTCCGCAAGACGGCGATCTGGGCGTTGGGCGAAATCGAGGACGGTGGCGCCGTCGCGGCGCTCGCCGTCGCGCTGAAGGACACCGACCCCGAAGTGCGCGTCCTGACCGCGTGGGCCCTCGGCGAAATCGAGGATGATCGGGCGGTGGAGCCGCTGGTGGGCGCCTTGAAGGATAGCGACGAGGACGTCCGTGCGACCGCGGCCTGGGCGCTCGGCGAAATCGAGAGCCCGCGTGCCCGCGAGGGGCTGACGGCGGCGCAACGAGACGAAGTCGGCTCGGTCCGGCATGCGGCGTCGTGGGCACTGCGGCAGATCGACGACAACGACGACATTCACGTGCGCGTGCGGCCGCGCGTGAAGGTCAAGCCCTGACCCGACCCCGCTCGACCACCTGAAAGTAGTCGCGCAACTCCTCGGCCAGCCGGGTGTCGTCCCAGCCGAGGAGTTGCTGCATTCGGGCGCTGACCTTGGGAGTTACTGCCTTGGCATGATCAGGCGTTTCGTAGAATAGATGCAGCCGGCGGATCAAGACGTCCTGCACCCTGACCGCCAGTTCTCGCTCGACCGCGTAGGTGATCTCGGCCCAAATCTCCGGACGGCCTCGGGCGATCGGTGTGCCGAGCGGACGGTCGCGATCCACGAGATTGAGCACCGCGGCTGCCTCGCTGCCGTAATTCGCGACGAGATGACGGGCCGTGGCTTCGGTGGCGCCGCGGGCCCGCGCGGCCTCCACCAGCACCTCGAGCTCGGCGGCTTCTCCGCCGGGCAACGGTTGGCGATCCGTGGGGGCGCGCGGCGCGAGCGGACGGCCATCGAGCTCGTGCAACCGCCTCGCCACACGATCCACGACATCCCGCGCCATCACCCGATACGTCGTCAGCTTGCCACCCACGATGGAAATCAGACCGTGCGGGCTCTCCAGCACTCGATGCTCGCGCGTGACCTGCGATGGACTCCCGTGATCCTGGCGGAGCAAGGGACGGAGACCCACCCAGGCCGACACGACGTCGTTCGAGCCCAGGTGCGCATCGGGGAACGCCGCGTTGGCGGAGCGCAGGAGATAGGTCACATCGGCGCCCGTCACGCGCAGGGCGTCCGGAGACGAGTCCGCGTCGGTGTCGGTCGTGCCGATGTACGCGAGGTCTCCCCACGGCAACACGAACATCACGCGTCCATCGATCTGCGACAGCAGCGTGACGGCGTGCTCGTTCGCCACGCGCTTGCGCGGCACCGTGACATGCGCGCCTTTGGTGAGCCGCATGATCGGCTCGGCGTCCGGATCGTCGAGCCGGCGGAGAGTGTCCGACCACGGGCCCGTGGCGTTGACGACGACGTTGGCGCGGATGGTCGCAGTCTCGCCGGTCAGGACGTCGCGCACGACCGCGCCGCGGACGCGTCCGTCGGGCTTGAGCAGCGCCGTCGTCTCGACGTAGTTCGCGGCCAGCGTCCCGGCTCGCATGGCGCTGCGCACCGTGGCGATGACCAGCCGCGCATCGTCGGCTTGCGCGTCGTAGTACAGCGCCGCGCCGACCAGGCCCCGCTCGCGCAGCCCCGGCTCGACGCGCCGCACGTTCTTCGCGCTCAGCCAGCGGTGCCAACGCACGTTGCGGAATGAAGACAGCAGATCGTATAGCCACATGCCGGCGCGCAGTTTCCACGCGGGAATGCGGCCGCCGCGATAGACGGGGAAGAGAAACGCCAGCGGCCGTACCAGGTGCGGCGCGATCCTGAGCAGCACCCGGCGTTCGTGGCTTGCCTCAAAGACCAGGCGGAACGCGCCCTGTTCGAGGTAGCGGATGCCGCCGTGAATCAGCCGCGAGGAGTGGGACGAGGTGCCCGCGCCGAAGTCGGATTTATCGACGAGCGCCGTGCGGAAGCCGCGTAACGCGGCGTCGCGCGCAATTCCTGCCCCGGTGATGCCGCCACCGATCACGAGCACGTCCACAGGTGTCAGGGCCATGGACGCCAGGGCTGCGGCTCGCGTTTGCTCCAACTCCCCTCCACTTGGGGCTGGTGGTAGGTTTCCAATCTCACCCGAACTCGAGAATGCGTTCCCCCTCTCCACACTGTGGAGAGGGGGTCAGGGGGTGAGGCGAAGGAGGGAGAATCTAATGCCCGGTCTCAACGGTCGTCGCGTGGCAGTCGTCGCCGGCGTCCGGACGCCCTTCACCAAAGCGGGCACGGCGCTCAAGGACGCGCGTGCCGTGGATCTGGCGCGCTATGCCGCCCGCGAGCTGCTCGAGCGTACCAATCTGGACGGGACCGAGGTCGACGAGGTCATCTTCGGCCAGGTCGTCCCGTCGGCGCTGGTGCCGAACGTCGGGCGTGAGGTGAGCCTGCTGCCGCAGCTGCCCAAAGAAATCCCCGCCTACTCATTGAACCGCGCCTGCGCCTCGGCCAATCAGGCGATAACCGCCGCGCAAGATCAGATCGTGCTCGGCCACTCCAACGTCATCATCGCCGGAGGGGCAGAGGCGCTTTCAGATATTCCGATTCTCGCCTCGCGACGGTTGGCAGACATTCTCGTGGAGGCCAGTAAAGCCAAGTCGCTTGGCGCCCGCCTCAGGACGTTCGCCAAGATCCGCCCGCGCGACCTCGTGCCGGTCGCTCCCGCGATCGCCGAGCCGTCGACCGGTGAGTCGATGGGCCAGTCCGCGGAGAAGATGGCCAAGGAGAATCACATTTCGCGCGAGGCGCAGGACCGCTGGGCGCTGCGCAGTCACACCCTCGCCGCGCAAGGCACGGCCGACGGCCGCCTGACCGCCGAGATCGCGCCATGGCTCTCCGGCCGCCCGGGCGACCCCATCGTGAAGCAGGACAACGGCATCAGAACCGACACGTCGCTCGAGCAGATGGCGAAGCTCAAACCCGTGTTCGACCGGCGCTACGGCACCGTCACCGCCGCGAATTCGTCGCCCCTCACCGACGGCGCATCCGCGGTGCTGCTGATGAGCGACGAGGCCGCGCGCGCACTCGGCTATGAGCCGCTGACCTACATCCGTTCGTACGCGGTCGCGGCGGTCGATCCCGGCTGGCAGCTGCTCCAGGCGCCGATCTTTGCGGTACCCAAGGCGCTCGAGCGCGCGGGGATCCAATGGAAGGACCTGGGCTTGATCGAGATTCACGAGGCATTCGCATCGCAAGTCCTTTCGAATCTCCAGGGCTTCGCCGCCAAAGGGTGGGAGATCAACGAGGACATCATCAACGTCATGGGCGGCTCGATCGCGATCGGCCATCCCTTCGGCGCGACCGGCGGCCGGCTCGTCACGACGCTCTCCAACGAGATGCGCCGCCGCGACGTGCAGTTCGGTCTGATCTCCGTATGCGCCCAGGGCGGCATGGGGTTCGCCATGGTGCTGGAACGCCGCTAGTGGCGACGCTCGCACCACCCCGCACCGCGCCCGCCGTCACGTGGGAGATCAGCGACGGCATCGCGACCGTCGTGCTCGATCTCAAAGGGCAGGCGGTCAACGTCATTTCCCGGGCCGTGAAGGACGAGTTCCTGGCCTGCTTCGCCGCGCTGGCCGACGATCCGAGCGTGCGCGCCGTCGCCTTTTTGTCCGGCAAGCCCGACAACTTCATCGCCGGCGCCGACATCGAGGAGTTTGTCGCACTCAGCTCGGCCGCCGAAGCGGAACGCCTGTCTGCCGACGGTCAGGACATGCTGGATCGCGTGGCCCGCTTTCCCAAGCCGATCGCCGTCGGAATTCACGGCTCCTGCCTCGGCGGCGGATTCGAATTCGCGCTCGCGTGCCACTACCGCGTCGCCACCGATCACCCGAAGACTCAGATCGGGTTGCCGGAAGTCCAGCTCGGTATTCTGCCGGGGGCCGGCGGCTGCCAACGGCTGCCACGCCTCGTCGGCGCCCGGGCGGCGCTCGACATGATTCTCGCCGGCAAGAGCGAGCGCGCCGCGAAGGCGTTTCGCCTGGGAATGGTCGACGAGCTCGTCGCACCGCCCATCCTCGCCGAGATCACGCTCGGCGCGGCGAAGCGCCTGGCGGGCGGCTGGCGACCGAAGCGCAAGCGGCGCGGCGGACTGCTCGGCTTTCTGCGCGACGGCAATCCCCTGGGCCGTCGTCTCGTGTTCTGGATGGCACGCAAGCAGGTGCTCGAGCGCACCGGCGGGAACTACCCGGCCCCACTCGCCGCGCTCGAGGCAGTCGAGTACGGACTGCGGCACGGCATCAACGAAGGACTGAGGCGCGAAGCCCAGCTGTTTGGGCAGCTCGCGGTGACGGACGTCTCCCGCAAGCTCGTCCAGATCTTTTTCGCGACGAATCAACTCAAGAAGGACCCGGGGGTCGCCAACGCGCCGCCGCCCGTGCGCGTGCAGCGGCTCGGGATCATCGGCTCCGGGTTCATGGGCTCCGGAATCGCGGGTACCGCCGTGGCCCAGGCGGAGGTCGACGTGCGGATGAAAGACGCCGACCTGGCCCGAGTCGCTCAGGGTATTCTCGCAGCACGCGCGATCCTCGATGACCGGCTCAAGCGGCGCCGCATCACGAAATTCGAGTACGCGCGCCTCGTCGCGCTGCTGTCGGGCGGTGATACCTACGCCGGGTTCGGCCGAGCGGAGCTGACGATCGAAGCGGTCTTTGAAGAGCTCGGCGTCAAACAGCAGGTGCTGCGTGAGGTCGAGGCGGTGCTCCCGGCGTCAGGCGTATTCGCGTCCAACACCTCGACGATTCCGATCACGCGCATCGCCGAAGCGGCGCGCGCCCCCGAGCGCGTCATCGGGATGCACTTCTTTTCGCCGGTCGCCAAGATGCCGCTCCTCGAGGTCATCCCCGGCGCGCGCACCGAGCCACAGACGGTCAGCACGGCGGTCGCCTTCGGCCGGAGAATGGGAAAGACGGTGATTGTCGTACAGGACAGCCCGGGCTTCTGGGTAAACCGGATTCTCGCACCGTATGCCAATGAAGTCGGCCACCTCCTCGCCGAGGGCGCGTCGATCGAAGACATCGACAGCATGGCGGTGCGCTTCGGATTCCCCGTGGGCCCGGTGACACTGCTCGACGAGGTCGGGCTCGATGTCGCCATCAAAGTCGCCGGGGTGATGCAGGAGGCCTACGGCGACCACATTCAGCCGGCGCCTGGCGCCGGTGTCGCGGCGCTCGTCAAAGCGGGCCGTCTGGGCCGCAAGTCGGGCCGTGGCTTCTACATCTACGAGGGCGGCAAGAAGCGCGGCGTGGACGAGAGCGTGTACGGCCTGCTTGGCGTCCATCCCAACGGGGGGCCCCGCCCCGCGGAGATCCTGCAGCGGCTCGTCCTCGGCATGGTCAATGAAGCCGCGCGCGCGCTGGGCGAAGGCGTGGTGCACAGTCCGCGCGACGGCGACATCGGGGCGATTTTCGGATTTGGCTTCCCGCCGTTCCGGGGCGGCCCGCTGCGGTACGCGGACGACCTGGGTGCTGAACGCATCGTCACCGATCTCGAGCGGCTCGCCGAGCGCCACGGTGCGCGCTTCGCGCCCTGCGAGGTGTTGCGGGAGCATGCCCGCGCCGGGACCAAGTTCTACGCCTGATGCTGCGCGCGGCGTTTCTATGTACCGTTCGGCACGCATTGGTATCCGTACTTGATGCGTCGCCTGGCCGAGCGCCCCGCCAACATCGCGTTCATCACGACCAACATCCTCAAAGAATCGGTGCACCGGCGCCGCTGATGGACGACACGACGTTGGGCGGCTATCAGCAGGTGCACGGTCGTCCGCCGGCGTTCGGCGCCGCCGACGGCCAGGCCTATTCCGTGGCCACATTCGCCGATGATGCTGCGGAGGAAGGACGCTACGGAGCGGCGCTCCTGTTTGTCCGTTGGGGCGAAGGGGAAAAACCGGTTGGCCACCTGGAAACCGATTACCTCGCCTTCGGTGCGACGCCTGACGAAGCGCTCGCGCCCGTGCTGGCTCTGACGTTGGAGCAGGTGAAGGCGCATCTCGATCAGTGTGTCGCGCGGAGCGGTGCGTGACCGCCACGAGTGGCGTGGTGCTGGCGCGCACGGCCGGCGGCTATCGGGTTCATACCGACGCCGGCGAAATCACCGCCACACTCCGCGGCAAGCTCAAGCATCGGGACTCGGATCGCGTCGTTCCGGGCGACGTGGTTGTCCTCGAGGGATCGACGATCGCCGAGATCCGGCCGCGCCGTTCGGTGCTCGCGCGACGGGCGGCGCAAGGGAGCAGCGGCGCGGGTCCGCGGCGCGCGCAGCCGGTGGCGGCCAACGTCGATCAGGTGATCGTCGTGAGCTCGGCCCGGGATCCGGAGCCGAGCCCCCGGATGATCGATCGTTTCCTCGTCATTGCGGAAGCGAACGGACTTCCGGCGGCGGTGGTCCTGAACAAGATCGAACTCGACCGCGCGATCGAGGAGACGCTGGCACGCCGCTTCAAGACCGCCGGCTATCAACTGCTGGGAACGTCTGTGAAGGCGGACGAAGGCCTCCCCGCGCTGCGCGACTTGCTGCGCGGCCGGCACTCGGTTTTTACGGGAGCATCGGGCGCGGGGAAGTCGAGTCTGCTCAATGCCCTCGAGCCTGGGCTCAAGCTGCGTGTCGGCGCGATCAGCGAGAAATGGCGAACCGGCAAGCACACCACCACCGCCGCAGAGTTGGTGCCTGTTGCCGGCGTCGGCTACGTCGTCGACACGCCCGGGCTCCGGGAAATCGGTGCCTGGGGCATCGATCCCAATGAGCTGGGCGCGTGCTTTCCGGAATTCCGTCCCTATCTCGATCAATGTCGCTTCGATAACTGCCGGCACCTCGCCGAGCCGGGGTGCGCCGTGCGCGGTGCGCCGGCCGGCGCGATCGATCCCGACCGGCTGGTGTCTTACGAACGGATCTACGAAGAAGTCAGCGAGCCTTCCTGGTCCAGCGGCCGGCGTCGCGGGAGGTGACTTTGGCCATCATCTGCGCGAAGGCATCGTCGAGATCGATGTGCTGGGAGTTGGCGATGCAGATCACGACGAAGAGGATGTCGGCCAGCTCCATGGGAATCGACCCCGGCTCCTCATCGGGTTTCCTGGGCTTGGGGCCGAATTGGTGATTGACGTCGCGGGCCAGCTCGCCGACTTCTTCGGCGAGCCGCGCCACGTTCGCGAGCGGCGGGAAGTACCCCTGCTCGAACTGGCCGACCCATTGATCGACGGCGTGCTGCGCCTCACGAAAGCTCATGACTGACCTCGTCGCGCCTTTTCAGGGTGAGCGGTATGCGGCCGTGGAGCGGCTCAGCGTCTTGATCGCGCCTCCCTACGATGTCATCGATCCGACAGAACGGGCGCGGTACGCTGCGCTCGACCGAGACAATATCGTCCACGTCATGCTGCCGGAAGCGCCGCCGGGAGGGCCCGACGACGACCGCTACCGCGTCGCGGCGGAGCGGCTGGCCGCCTGGCGCGGCAGCGGCGTGCTGCGGCGTGATCCGCAGCCCGTGTTATACGTGCTGGCGCAGGACTTCACCGTGCCCACCGGAGAGCGGCGCACGCGGCGCGGCGTGTTCGCCGCGGTTGCTGCGGAGGGCTACGAGCCGCGGCGCATCCGCCCGCACGAGCGGACGCACGCGGGCCCGAAGGCCGATCGCCTGGCGCTGCTGCGCGCGACCGCGACGAATATCGAATCGATCTTCTTGCTCGCGCCCGACCCCGATCGCGCGCTGGCGAACGCTGTGGCCCGGGCCTCGCAGGGAACGCCCGACGCGACCGCCGAATTGAACGGTGTCGGCATTCGTCTCTGGATCGTGCGCGACCCTTCGCGTTTCCCCCTTCCCCAGTCCCCGCTGTACATCGCGGACGGTCATCATCGCTACGAGACCGCGAGCGCCTACGCGCTGGAGAATCGGTCCGCCGATCGCGTGCTGGCGTTGATCGTGTCGGCACAGGATCCCGGTCTCGCGGTCCTGCCCACGCATCGCGTGATCTTCGGTACGGGCCGGGAGCTGGAGCGCATGCTGCCGCGGTGGCGCGACTGGTTCGACGTCCAGTCACTCGCCGGGGGCCACGATCCCGTGAGCGTGCTGGCGTCGCTGGGTCGCGGTCGGACCGCGTGCCTCGTGGCGGACCGTTCGCGCGTCCTCGTCCTGCTGCTCAAGGACGGCGCACTGCCCGACCGGTTGCCGAGCCTCGCGCAAAGCACCGCAGTGCGCGAGCTCGATGTCGCCCGAATCGAGTCGCTGGTCGTGAAGGAAATCCTCGGCGCGGCGACATCGACGCCGATCGTTCGCTATGTGGCCGACGCGAAAGAAGCGCTCGGGACGGTGCAACACGGCGGCGCGGCGGTCGCCGTGCT
>QHUE01000313.1 GCA_003221825.1 Gemmatimonadota bacterium | reverse complement strand
ACGGTCAATTTGTGGTGGAGTGAGGGTGTGACGGACTACTACGCCGACGTGATTCTGGCGCGGTCGGGGCTCGACAGCCCGGACGACTTCGTGCAGGGACTGGCGACTTCGATCGGGAACTATCGCGGCAATCCCGCCCGGCTGCTCGTTTCGCCCGAGCGCTCCTCGTGGACCGCGTGGGACTCGCCGGCGGTCAACAACAGCTACGTGGTCTCCTACTATCTCCAGGGCGAGCTGCTGGGGTTTCTGCTCGACCTTGCGATCCGTGATTCGACCGATAATCAACGGTCGCTCGACGACGTGATGCGCTACCTGCTGGCGCACTACGCCGGAGAGCACGGCTTCACGCGCGATGAGCTGGTAGCCGCGGTCCGCGGCGCCACGGGGCGCGACTTCGAGGAGTTCTGGCGACTCTACGTGAGCGGCACCAGCGAGATCCCGTGGAACGACTACGTGCGCGCGGCGGGGTGGGAGGTGGTCTTCACCAATACACCCGCGGTGGACGCGCGCATCGGCTCGATCCCCCCCGCCGTACAGGGCGGCCGCTGGCGCGCCGTCGCCTCCCCCGGCAGCATCGCGGAGGCCGCGGGGCTGCGCACCGGCGACGAGCTGGTCCGCATCAACGGGCGCCCCATCATCGACGGTACCGACGTGACCGCCGCCGTGCGCGCGATCGGTCCGCACGCGCCGGTCGCGATCGACGTCGTCCGCGACAGCCAGCCCATCACGATCCGGTTCCTCGCGGGGACGTACAGCCGCGTCAGGGCCCAGCTGCGCGATCTGCCGGTGCCGACGGCAAAGATGCGGCGCATTCGCGCCGGCCTGCTCCGAGCCCCACGATGACCGAGCGCGCGATCGAGCTCGTCCTGATCTTCACATCGGTCCTCTTCATCGTGGATCCGTTCGCGGTCATTCCGACGTTCCTCGCCATGACCGTGCGCGACGCCCCCGTGCAGCGGCGCGTGCTCGCCCGGCGCGGGGCGTGGACCTGCGCCATCACGCTCATCGCGTTCGCGCTGGGCGGCAGCATCATCTTCAAGATCTTCGGGATCACGATCGGCGCGTTCAAGATCGCGGGCGGTGTGCTCATCGGCCTGAACGCCCTCGACATGGTCCAGGCGCGGCGCAGCCAGCAACGCGAGACGCCGGTCGAGACGGCGGAAGGAATCCAGAAGGACGACATCGGCATCATGCCGCTGGGCGTCCCGATGCTCGCCGGGCCGGGCGCGATCTCGACGGTGATGGTGCTGGCCCTCGGCGCGAAATCGGTGGCGGCGACCGTGACCGTATACGTGTCGATCGCGTTGACGGCACTGATTACGTATCTGGTGCTGTCGGCGGCTTCGATGGTCGAGCGGCGGCTCGGTCAGACCGGGATGCGCATCCTGACGCGGCTGATGGGCCTGGTCCTATCTGCGATTGCCGTGCAGTTCATCATCGACGGGATCAAACTGAGTTTCCATCCGATGGGCTAGTCCATCGGATCGGGCTCCGCAGACGCCGTTCGTACAAACGACTGATTGTCGGCAAGACTGCCCTTCCCTAGTCTTTGGCTCCAATGAGCGCCCGCAACCGTCGGCCCCCGATGAATAGCTAAAATGGCAGCCCCCCCTGTCGACGCGCTCCTGATCGAAGCGCCCGTTCACCGCCACTTCGCGCAGCTGCACAACGACCCGCAGACGCTCACCGACGCCGTCACGCTGTACTTGCAGACGGGTCTGCAGCGCGGCAACGGCGTCGTGGTCATTGCCTCCCGCGTGCTCACCGACCACTTCGTCAGGCGGTTGCGGGAGGACGACCGCGATCCCGGAGCATTGCTCAAGTCCGGCCAGCTCGAGCTCCACGATGCCGAGCTGACGCTGCGCAAGTTCATGTGCAACGAGACACCGGATTGGGAGGATTTTCGTCGGGCTATGGGATCGATCTTCGAGCGGGTGCGCGCGTTCGGGCGCGGTACCACGCGGGTGTATGATGGGATGGTGAACCTGCTGTGGCACGAAGACCGGCCGGACGCCGCGATTCGCGTCGAGGAGTACTGGAACGACCTGGCGCGCCTGTATCCGTTCTCGCTGTTCTGCAGCTATATGCTCGACCTGCATGACGACCGCGCCTACAATGGGCCGCTCGAGGGCATTGGCCGCACGCATTCCGACATCATCGGCACGGCGGACGACGAGCGCTTCCGCGTCGCCTTGGATGCCGCGAGCCAGGACGTGTTTGGTGTCCCGCTCTCGCAGATGGTCGGTTTCTCGCCCCACCATCAGGACGGCGAGCGGCGTCTCCCCAGTGCGCAGCGGACGATGCTCTGGGTGAAGCGCAATCTGCCGTCGGCCAGTGCCGCAGTGCTCGAGCGCGCGCGTCGCTACTACGAAGAGTCGGTGTAACGAGGTGACCGCGCCCGCTGGTAGCAGCCTTCTGACTGACGCACCGACCGGCCGTCATTTCGCCCAGTTTCACCGCCACACCGAAGGCCAAGATCGTCGTCGCGACACCCTCACAGAGTCGGCGTTCGTATTCGTCGAAGCCGGCTTGCGGCGCGGCGACAGCGTGCTGGTCATCGCGGGGGCCGATCAGCGGGACCGGCTGTTCGAACGCCTGGCGGCGGGGAAATTCCGGCCGCAATCGCTGCGCGATCCGGGACAACTGTCCGTCCTGGATGCTGGACAAATC
>QHUE01000035.1 GCA_003221825.1 Gemmatimonadota bacterium | reverse complement strand
TCGACCAGCAGCACGGCGGCGGCATCCCGCGGATACCCGGCCGCGTACACCGAGTCCTCCACCGCGCGGATGCAGGACTGGTCCATCATTTCCAGCGCGGCGGGCACGATCCCGGCGGCGATGATCGCCGAAACGGCCTCGCCCGCGGTCCGGAGTCCGGTGAAGTCCGCCAGCAGCGTACGCACCGCACGCGACAGCGGCATCAGGCGCACCGTGATTCTGGTCGCTATGCCGAAGTTGCCCTCCGAGCCCACGAACAGGCCGACCAGGTCCGGTCCCCACGACTCGCCGGCCGGGCTGCCGATGTCGACGAGCGAGCCGTCCGCGAGCAGCACTTCGAGCGCGAGGATGTGATTGGCCGTGACGCCGTACTTGAGGCAGTGCGGTCCGCCGGCGTTCTCGGCCACGTTCCCGCCGATCGTGCACGCGCTCTGGCTGGAAGGATCGGGGGCGTACTGCAGGCCGTGCGCCCGGGCGGCGGCGCCGAGCTTCGCGTTCACCACGCCGGGCTCGACGACGGCCAGACGGTTGTCGCGATCGATCCGCACGATGCGATTCAAGCGCGTCAGCACCACGAGAACGGTGCCTTCGTCGGCGAGGGCCCCACCCGAGAGTCCCGTCCCGGCGCCGCGCGGCACGAACGGCACGCCGTGTGCGGCCAGCAGCCGCACGACGGCGACCAGCTCTTCGCGAGAACCAGGAAGAACGACGAGATCAGGAACGCGGCGATGAGTGGGGAGACCGTCCATCGAGTATGTCAGACGCTCAGCACGAGCTTCCCGTACGTGCTTCTCGCCGACAATGGCGGCGAGGTCGCGGGCTAGGGCCGAGGTCATGCTATATAGTAGTCAAAAGGGGGTCAGGACAGACTGTCCTGACCCCCCTTGTCTTGAAGATCCGCCTAGCCTAAGCCGCTCGCCAGAATCCCTTGAGGGCTTTCCCGTCAGGAGACTCACGGAGCTTCTCAAACGCCCGTTCGCGAATCTGTCTGATTCTCTCGCGAGTCACTCCCATCAGCGCCCCGATCTTCTCGAGCGTCATCGCTTCGCTGCCCTCTTCGAGTCCGTAGTAGAGATAGAGAATCTTGCGCTCGCGCGGCGTGAGATACTTCTGGAAGATCCGGTCGATGAACTCGCGCATCAACTTGCCGTCGGTGTGCTCCTCGATCTCGCCGCCTTCTTGACCCGCGAAGCGCTCGCCGAGCGTCGCGGCGTCCTTGTCGCTGCGGTCGACGGGCGCGTCGAGCGACAGCTCCGCGGCCGTCATGCGGCGCGCGGTGCGCACGTTCTCGACGCTGTCCTCCAGCGCCTGCGCGATTTCGTTGTCGGTGGGTTCCCGGCCAAGCTCTTGCGACAGGTACGTCTCGGTGCGGCTCATCCGGATGAGCTGGGAATTCTGATTGAGCGGAATGCGGACGCTGCGCGTCTGCTCCGCCAGCGCCTTCAACACCGCCTGGCGTACCCACCACACCGCATAGGAGATGAATTTGACGCCCTGATCGGGATCGAACTTCTTGACCGCCTTGAGCAGTCCTTCATTGCCGATCGCAACGAGCTCGGAGAGATCGAGACCGTGACCCTGATATTTTTTTACGTAGGAGATGACGAACCGGAGATTGGCTGTGACGAGACGCTCAGCGGCTTTTTCATCGCCCCGCTGCACGCGGCGTGCGAGGCGGCGCTCTTCAGCCGGGTCTTTGATCAGGGGAAGCTTTTGTATGTCTTGCAGGTATTGGTCGAATGCTCCGGAGGGGGTGGTGCGGAAAAATGCCTTCGCCTTGCCGCCATTCGACCTCGCCATGCGCGACTCCCCTTGAAACGCGAGTTGGGTGTGGAAACGGCGGGCGAAGCCGCCGTTAGGCCACCTAAACCACGCGCCAATATAGGTTTTCACCCCAATAGGTGCAAATGAACGCAGTTTTCCACATCACAAATTACTCGGTCTGTAGGGATTCCCCCGTTTGTCCACTATCCACAGGATCTGTGGAAAATGGAAGGGGCCGGTCGATTAACCGCATGTCAGCTAACTCAATCTGAGGGGTGAGTCCACGCTTGTGGAGACGTGGAAAGACGTGTGGGCTACGTGTTGACCAGGACCTGACGAATCGTCGCCTCGTCCACCGCGACGGTCCACCCGTGACCATCGTCACCATGGGCGGTACCGATCGCGCGCGGTTGCGCGAGGCGAATTTCCCCCGCGCGCACCTTCTTGTCGGCGCGCATCGCGGCGATCAGATCGTCCACGTGACTGGCATCCGGCCGCGCGACCGGCAAGTTCAGCCGCTCGAGGACCGCCACGATGCGCCCCGCGGTGCCCGCCGCCGCAATGCCGAGCGTCTCGGCCAGCCGGCCCTCGTATACCATGCCGATCGCCACCGCCTCGCCGTGCAACACTTCGTATTGCGACGTCGCTTCGATCGCGTGCCCGACGGTGTGACCGAAATTGAGAATCGCACGTTTGCCCTTTTCTCGCTCATCCTGGGCGACGACCGCCGCCTTGATCTCGACCGAGCGGCGCACGACGCGCTCGAGCGCGGGGGCGTGCTTCGCAAAGATCGCCGCGTATTCGCTTTCGAGAAACGCGAAGTACTCCGCATCGGCGATCACGCCGTGCTTCACCGCCTCGGCGAGCCCGGCGGCGAGCTGCACGCTCGAGAGCGAGCCGAGCAGCTCCGGATCGGCGACGACGACGCGCGGCTGATGAAAGGCGCCCAGCAGATTCTTCCCGGCGGGGACGTCGACACCCGTCTTCCCGCCGATCGATGAGTCGATCATCGCGAGCAGCGAGGTTGGGACCTGCACAAGCGGGACGCCGCGGAGGTAGGTCGCCGCGACGAAACCGGCGACATCGTTGACGACGCCACCGCCGAGCGCGATCACCGCGCAGTCGCGCCCGAGATGGGCCGCGAGCATGCGGTCGGAAAGCGACGCCCAGGTATCGCGCGTCTTGTTCCATTCCCCGGCTGGGAATGTGAGCAGTTCCACCTGACACCCGACACCAGACACCTGTTGCGCGATCGACTGGCCGTACAGCTTCCCAACCTGCGAGTCAGAGATCAGCGCATACACCGCGGCGGGGCAGTACTGCGCCAGGATCGTGTCGAGCTGGTGGACAAGACCTGAGCCGATCAGGATGTCGTAGGAGCTATCCCGCTGCTCGACGAGCGCGACGCGGATTGCTACCACGCTACGTCGGGAGTGCCGGCCTGCTGATTCACCGCTCGTGCCAGCACGAAGAGTAGGTCTGATAGTCGATTGAGGTAATGAATGATGGCGGGATTGATTTGCTCAGTGCGGGACAAGGTCACGACAGATCGCTCCGCGCGACGGCAGACGGTACGGGCAACATGAAACGCGGCCGCCTTGGGCGTGCCGCCCGGAAGAATAAAATTCTTCAGCGGTTCGAGTTTCGATTCGTGGTTGTCGATGACGTCCTCGAGCGCGCCAACATCCGATCCGCTGATCGCCGAGCCACTTCGAGCCAGCGCCTTCCCCATTTTAGCAGGGTCCGGTGTAGCGAGCTCGGCGCCAATGGTGAAGAGGTCGCGCTGGGTCGTCGCGAGCATTGCCGATTCGAAGGTGGAGGGTTCGAGCGCCATCGCGAAGCCAAGCACGGCGTTCAATTCGTCGACATCGCCGTATGCGCGCACCCTGGCATCATCCTTCGGTACGCGCATGCCGCCAAATAGACTCGTCTCGCCAGCGTCGCCGGTCTTCGTATAGATCTTCACGTTCGGAACGTATGCTCAGGGGCAACGCAGCGCGAGCGGCTGCGCCGTGACGACCTGCCGCGTCGCTGCTTCGACCGCCATCGCCCGCGACTCGCGCGGGGACACGTCGGTAATTTCATCGAGTAAGAGCAGCGTACCGCCACCCTCGCCCGTCATAGCGCCGCGGAGGGAGTAGCGACTGGGGCCGGGAGCGTGGATCATGCCGCCCGTGAGCTTGGACCGGAGCGGCCTGATCACCCAGTGGAAGGCGCGGAGCTGGGGGTCCGTCACCGCCACACCGGTGACGAGCGCGGTGTCACCGCCCGCGGCGACGAACCGGGTCCGAAATCCCACGGCATAGCGAGGTGCGGACGGCGCGCGTAGCGGGACGACTTCACCCGCGTCGGCCGCGCGATCGGGATCGAGCGCCGCCGGCCGGATCAGCGTCGCCCGGCTTTCGGCGCGCCGAGCGACGCGGCTCACGAGGTCGAGCGCATTCGTTCGCGACATTGCGGGACTCGAGGTTCCGGCGTCGCCGGCGAACGCCGCCGTCCGCAGCAGCGCGACGACCGTCACGTGGGAAGGCGGGGAGCTGCGTCCGGCGGCCCCGCCGGGCGGAAATGCGAACACCAGCTCGGTCACAATCTCGGGAGAGCCGCACGTCTCCGGCGCGTGGAACCGCGCCAGTGTCAGACGGGCGGGCGCAGCGCCGCTTGCCGAGAGGACCGTGGCGGTCCGTCCCCGTCGTGCGTCGACCGCCAGCAACGGGCGCCGTCCGAGTGAGTCGGTCAGCCGGCCGCTGCCGGTGAGATCCTTGTACAGATCGCGCGCGAAGCGGTCGTTGGAAACAAATACGTGCGCTTCGCCGCCGAGGCTCCAGCCGAGGGCCGCTTGTTGAGCGCTGCTGGCGCATGCCAGTAGCCCGAGAACGAGAACGACGCTAGAGTACGCGCGATGCAAGAGGCAAAAGATATCATCATCATCGGCGCCGGCCCGACCGGCCTCTTCGCGGCGTTCTACGCCGGCATGCGCGGCGCATCACACCGCCTGATCGACAATCTCGATCAGGTGGGCGGTCAGCTGACCGCGCTCTATCCCGAGAAATACATCTTCGACGTTGCGGGATTTCCGAAGATTCTCGCGAAGGACCTGGTGAAAGGGCTCGCCGAGCAGGGCCTGCAGTGGAAGCCGCCGGTGCACCTGGCGGAAAAGGTCACCGGGTTGCGCCGCAGCGAGGAGAACGGGAAGCCGCGCTTCACGATCGTGACCGACAAGGACGAGTATCCCGGCCGGACGGTCCTGATCGCGGGCGGCATCGGCGCGTTCACCCCGCGCAAGCTGCCGCTCAAAGACGTCGACCGGTGGAACGACAAAGGGCTGCACGATCGCGTGCTGAATCTGCAGACGTTCGCCGGCAAGCGGATCCTGATCGTCGGCGGCGGTGACTCGGCGTTCGACTGGGCGGTGAACCTGCAAGGGGTCGCCAAGTCGATCGTGATGATCCACCGGCGCGACGGTTTTCGTGCGCACCAGGCGACGGTCGATCAGGTGCAGCAGCTGGCGGCGGCGGGCAAGATGGAGTTGCGCACGTTCTGGGAGCTGAAGGAGATCGGCGGGTCCAACCGGATCGAGCGCGTCACCATCTTCAATAACAAGACCAAGGAAGAAGAGACGCTGCCGATGGATTGCGTGATTCCCCAGCTCGGCTTCATCTCCTCACTCGGCGCGATCGCCGAGTGGGGGCTCGAGATCGAGAAGGGCGACATCAAGGTCTCGCAGACGATGGAGACCAACATCCCCGGCATCTACGCCGGCGGCGACATCACCACCTATCCCGGGAAGCTCAAGCTCATCGCGACGGGATTCGCCGAGGCGTGCATCGCGGTCAACCAAATCGCGCATTTCTTGAATCCGGCGGCGAAGATCATGCCGGGCCACTCCTCGAACATGGCCCTATTCGGTCAGAAGGAAGACTAGCGCGCCAGCTGTACGACCACGGAATCGATCTGCGCAAGCATCTGCCTCGTCGGCACGTCATGAGCATTGGCTTGTATCGAGAAAGTGATGACTCGGCCATCAGCGCGTTCTATGTAACCTGAAAGCGTGTTCACGCGATCAATCGATCCGGTCTTGGCGCGCACGCGCCCCTCGAGCGGCGTTCCGGCGAACCGTTTGAGCAGCGAGCCGCGCTGCTGGGCTCTGGGCAGCCCCGCGAGGAATGGGGCGCGCTTGGGATGGCGGTACATGTAGGCGAGCAGCTGCACGAAAGCGTGTGGCGTGACCAGGTTGCCCGCCGCGAGTCCCGAGCCGTCCTCCAACGAGAACGCGGTCGAGTCGATCTTCACTGAATCGATGAGAAAGCGCTTCTCGACGTCGAGGCCCTTCTCCCAGCTCCCGGTGTCGCCCACTTCACGACCGAGCAGCTTCAACAGCATTTCGGCGAACCAGTTCTGGCTGGTGTTGAGGATGGGGAAGACGATGTCGGGCAGTGGGCGGCCGCGATACTCCACGAGCGGGCTGCCGCAGCAGCGCAACGTGCGATACGCCATCGAGTCGGTGGTGCTGGCCGCACCGCCGCCGATCGCGACGCCCTTCTTCCGCAACGAGATCTCGAGGGCCCGGGCGGCGTACAGGTTCGGATCGGGCAGCGCGAAGCTCTCGATCCACGGCGACCGGCTCAGCGACACCGTGCCCTCAGCCCAGATGTCGAGCGTCCCGGGCTTGCGGAAGAAGTTGTCGCCGATCGTCGTCGAGGAATCGGCGGGCACGGTGCGGGCCCGGTTCTCGAACGTGAAGAGGCTCAGATCGGGGGTCCATGTGATCGCGGGCGGCGCATCCACGAACGGCCCCGGCGTGATCTGGAAGTCGACGCTGTTGTCGTGGAAGCCGAGGCCCGAGACCGGCGCCGCGTACCACCAGTTGAGATCGAAGGAGTTCCAGCCCGGATGCGTCAGCAGCGGCTCGAAATACGAGCCGTCGCCGACGATCCTGCCGGTGATGCGCCGGATCCCGCGCGCGCGCAGGGACTCGGCGATCGCATCCACCGCGGTCCACGTCGAGTCGCAGCCGCCCGGGGCGAGCGTATCGATCGTGTAGCAGCGCTCCGACCACGTGGGATCCCCGTGGCCGTACACCACGAGATCGCCTTGCAGGAGGCCGTTCGTAATGGTGCCGTTGGCATAGATGCTGGTGCGGGCGCGGTAGTCGGCGGGCAGCAGGATGGTGGCCGCGGCGGACACGACGAGCTTCGTATTGCTGGCCGGTACCGAGAACCGATCCCCGTTGCGATTGAGCAGCACCCGACCCCGGTCGTCCTGGGCAAAGATGTTCCAGGTCGCGCGGTCGAACGGCGGCTGGTCGAGCAGGCGCGAGACGCGTTTCTCCACTGAGCCGCGGCTCTGGGCCTGCAGGGAAACCGCGGCGCTAATCGTAAGCGACGCGAGGATCAGCTTTCGCATAGAGCACGTCGGTGACAAGGTTGACCAGCACAAAGATCACGGACAAGAACAGAATGCTGCCCTGGACGGCCGGCAGGTCGCGCTTCTGAATCGCGAGCAGCACGTACCGGCCCACGCCAGGCCAGGAGAATATCGTCTCGGTCAGGATGCTGCCGGTCAGATAGTTGCCTACATCGAGTCCGAGTACCGTGATGATCGGCAGCAGCGCATTGCGCAGCGCGTGCCGGCCAATGACGCGCCGCTCGCCGAGTCCCTTGGCGCGCGCCGTCCGGACGAAATCAGAGGGCAGGATGTCGAGCATCGCTCCGCGCGTCATGCGCGCCAGAAACGCGATCGAGCGGGTGCCCAGCGTCAGCGCGGGCAGGACGAGAAACTCGGGTCCCCCATACCCGGACGGCGGCAGCCAGCGCAGCGCCACCGCGAACAACAGAATCAACAGCAAGCCAACCCAGTAGACCGGGAACGAGACCCCAACGTAGGCGATCAGCATGCTGAAGCGGTCGATCAGTCCGCCGGGGCGAATTGCGGCGAGCACGCCCAGGGTGATGCCGCAGGTCGCCGCGAGCAGCATGGCCGCGGCGGCGAGCTGCAGCGTCTTGGGAAAGCGCTCGGCGAGATCGCCGAGGACGGGGCGCTGCGTGATATACGAGCGGCCCAGGTCGCCGCGCACCACACCCCAGAAATAGTGGCCAAACTGGACGGGAATCGGCTCGTCGAGATGGAGCTCCGCCCGCAGCCGCGCGATCGTGGCGGAGTCGGCCCGCTCGCCCACCATCTCGGCGACGGGGTCGCCGGGGACGACGTTCAACAATAGAAATGCGACAACCAGAACACCGAACAGCGTGGGAATCGTCGCCAGCAGCCGGCTACCGACGAGCCGCAACACGAACCTTGGTCCAGCGCTGCCCGTTGAAGATCACCGGAATATCCCAGCCGTCGATCGACGGATGCTCCGCCCAGAGGTCAACGGCAAACCAGAGGTAGAGCCACGGCGCGGCGTCATAGACGCGCGTGTCGATGCGGGCGTACAGCGCCTCGCGCGCCGATTGATCCATAGTGCGGCGCGCCACCATGATCAGTGAGTCGGTGACGCGATCGTTGTAGAAGGCGTAGTTCCCGCCGGGGCCGAAGCTCGCGCTGTGAAACAGCGGGTAGAGGAAGTTGTCGGCGTCGGGATAGTCGGCCCACCAGTCGGTGATCGCCATGTCGGTGTCACCCTTCCGGACCGCTTCGCGCATGCTGGAGGCGTCGCGCGATACGATCTCGACCTGGATGCCAACGGCAGCGAGCTGCGCCTGAATCGCCTGGGCGACCCGACCCAGTTCGACGTTCGTCCCCGAACGCCACAGCTGCAGGGAAAACCCGTTCGAGTATCCGGCCGCGCGTAGCAGGCGCCGTGCTTCGGTCGTGTCGTAGCCGTAGGGCCGGCGCGAGGGATCACTGCCGCCCAACGTTGGGGGAATCGAACCCGCAGCCAGGGCCCCGCGGCCATTCCACACCGTGCGCAAGATTTCGGGGACGTTCACAGCGTGATTGATCGCCTGGCGGACGCGCGGATCTCGCAACGGGCCGCGCCGGTTGTTCAGCGGCACGTAGATAGGGCGGAGCGCCGGTTTACGCTTCAGCCAGTCCGGATGCTCCTGCTCCCACTTCGCCGTCTCGCCGAACGGGATCTCGGCGACGGAGATGCGCCCCGCCAGGAACTCCGCCGCGCGAGTCAATGCCTCAGGAATGATGCGAACGGTGAGTGACTCACTGAGCGGTGCTCCACCCCAGTAGCTCGGATTCTTTGCGTCCGGGCAACGCGTTCAATCAGGAGGCGTTCTACCAGACGCAGCGTGACCTCTATGGGATGGGCGTGTTCAATTCGGTCAACGTCGTGCTGGTGGACTCGGTCGCCCCGCAGGAACGAGCGCTTTACATCCGCCGCGACGACGGGGCGCCCGTCATGAAAACTGACACCCGCTCGCAGATGGAAGACGTACCGCCGGCCTGTGCGATCTGCCGTCCAACGGTCGGACAGGGCGGGGAGCAGCCGGCCGTCGCCATCGAATTGCGTGAGTCCGTCGAACAACAGGGCGATCATCTCGCCGGTGGTCACGTCGGTGGACAGTGCCGGGTCGAGCGAGCGGGGATCGTCGCGCTCGTAGTAGACCGGTCCCCGGACCTGCCCTCGCTCGCCGGATGGGTTGCAGCCGGCCAGCAAACACAGGAACAGGGTGCTCTTCGCGGTGTCGAAAAGGTTGACAGTGCGGTGCAAGTGTCGCAACATAGCCGAGATTGGCAAACCACGTCAATTGCGCGTCATACCTTGCCTGTTGCTCGCCGCCCTGGTGGCGACAACCGTCCTCGCCGCTCAAGAGCAGGAGCGGGTAGTTCGGGGTCTGTCGTTCGTTGGTAACCGGGCGCTCGACGACTACACGCTCGAGAGCGCGATCGCAACCACAAAATCGAGTGCTTGGGCCCGCTACGTGATCGTGCGCTGGCTCGGCCTGGGCGAGAAGCGCTACTTCAACGAGATCGAGTTTCGGCGCGACGTCGTCCGGCTGATTCTGCTCTATCGCCAGAGCGGCTACATGAACGCGGTGGTGGATACGTCCGTGCGGCGCACCGCGCGTGACGTCTACGCGACGTTCCGGATCCACGAAGGTGAGCCGGTGCGGGTCGCCCGGCTCGAGGTGCGTGGGCTGGACAGCATTTTCAACGTCGCTCGACTGAAACGCGACCTGCCGCTGCAAGTCGGAGATCCGTTCAATCGTTTCTTGATGCAGGCGTCGGCCGACACGATCCTCGCGCGGCTCCGCAACAGCGGCTATCCCTACGCCGAGGTCCTGCGAAACTTCGATTCGGAAGCGGGGATCCTGAAGGCCGAAGTCGAGCTCGATGCGCAGCCTGGTCCGCGCATGCGCATTGGCGAGGTGATGGTGCGCGGGTTGCGGCACGTGGACACCGGCACGGTCCGGCGCGTGATGTCGGTGCGTCCGGGCAACGCGTTCAATCAGGAGGCGTTCTACCAGACGCAGCGTGACCTCTATGGGATGGGCGTGTTCAATTCGGTCAACGTCGTGCTGGTGGACTCGGTCGCCCCGCAGGAAACGGTGCAGCGTGACTCCACCGTACGCGCGCTGATCCAGGTGCAGGAAGGCCCGGCCCACCAGGTGCGGCTCGGCCTCGGGTATGCCACGGTAGAGTGCTTCCGCGTGCAGAGCGGCTGGGCGGCGCACGACTTCCTCGGCGGGGCGCGCACGCTCGATCTATCGGCCCGGGTCTCCAAGGTGGGCGCCGGCACGCCCACACAAACGACGGGATTAAAGCAGTTCTGCAACCCGTTCGCCGGCACGTGGACGATCGACACGCTCAACTACACCTTCGGGATCACGCTGCGGCAGCCGGCGTTCCTGTCGCGCTCCCACGTGGCGACGCTCGGCTTCGTCGCCGAGCGGCGGTCGGAGTTCGGCGTCTACACGCGTGAGGCGGTCGGCGGCAACGCCGACGTCACGTTGAACGCGCGCGGGCGGCTGCCGGTCACCCTGGGTTACTCGTATTCCGTCGGCCGGACGACCGCGGCGGACGGGATCTACTGCAGCCTGTTCCGGCTGTGCGACGAGGCGAGCCGCAAGTTCCTCCGCGACCGCCGGCAATTCGGCGCGGTGAGCGTCAGCGTCGTGCGCGATCGGGTCAACAGCATCCTCGATCCCTCCGAGGGCAGTATTACCACGGTAACGTTTTTGTACGCGTCCCACTTCGTCGGCTCGCAGGCACCCTACGAATTCAACCGTGGGGAGATCGAGGTCGCCAAGTACTATCCCATCGGGCGCCGGACCGTGTTCGCCTGGCGGATCCGCGGCGGGGCGATTCTGGCGCGGAACATTCAGCTCACCGGGCCGCCCGTCGCCTATGTGCCCCCGGACCAGCGGTTTTACGGCGGCGGTCCAAACTCGGTGCGCGGCTATGGCCGTAACGAGCTCGGGCCGCGCGTGTACGTGATTCGCGTTCGTGATAGTACTGCGGTCGATCCGGTTGCGACGCGGCTGGCCGGGGATACAGTGTGGCGCGGCGTGATCACCGCGCCGACGGGCGGCAACACGACCGTCGTGCTCAACGCCGAGCTGCGCTTTCCGTCGCCGATCTTTGCGCAGCGGATGCGCCTGGGATTATTCGTCGATGCGGGACAGGTGTGGGAGCGGGGCGATTCGCTCACGACCATTCATGGCATGCGCATCACGCCGGGCGCCGGCGTGCGGTTCGCGACGCCGCTCGGCCCGGTGCGCATCGATGCCGCCTATAACGGCTATCCCGTCGAGCGCGGACCGCTCCTGTACCAGCCGCCGGCTCCCGATCCGATCGTGAAGATTCGCGATTCCTATCCGCCACTCCGGGCGCAGAAGAGCTTCTGGCAGAAGGTCGTGATTCAGATCGCCGTGGGGCAGGCGTTTTAGATGCGCCGCTCACTCGGTGTCGCGCTCTGGTCCTTGGTCGGACTGCTCGCCTGCTTCCTCGGCGCGCTCAACGCGCTCGTGGGCACGCGTGCCGGCCGCACGCTGCTCGCCCGGGTCGCCAGCTCCGTGGTCGAGAGCGGCGTCGCGGGATCGATCGAGGTGGGTGAGGTGCGGGGATCCCTGCTCACCGGTGTGGTGCTGACCGACGTGCGGCTGCTCGATCCCGATTCGACGCTGGTCGCCTGGCTGCCGCGCGCTGAACTGGGCTACAACCCGATCGACTTCGCCGCTGGCCGCGTGGTGTTCATGGAAGTGCGGCTCGAGCGCCCCATCATCAACATCGTGCAGCACGCCAACGGCAGGACGAACTTCGACGAGCTGCTGCGCCTCGGCGAAAAAGACACCGTCCGGGTGAAGCCGCTCGGCCCCGCCGGCCCGCGCTCCCTGATCCTGCTCCGCAACGTGCAGATCATGGACGGCTCGCTGACGCTGCGGCTGCAGAAGCACGGCCAGGTGAGCAACGCCAACGAGGAAATCGAGTTCTCCGGGGAGGACGGGCGCTACCGGGTGCGGCGCTTCGAGCACCTCAATGCCCGGCTCGCCGCGCTCCGGATCCAGGCGCCGCGGGAGCAGGGCATCCGCATCGACGTGCTGCGCCTCGCGACCGAGAGCAGCGATCCGAAGCTGTCGATCGCCGACGTCGTGGGGACGGTGACGATCGACGGCCGCACGCTGGACGTGGACCTCTCGCGGGTGCGGTTCCCCGGTACCCAGTTCCGCGCGCGCGGCACGGTGCAGTGGCCGCGTGACACGCTGCTCTGGAACCTCGCGATGCGCGCCGATTCCGCGACCTTGACCGACATCCGCTTCCTCGATCCGCGCTTCCCCGAGAACGCGGTGCTGCACGGCGGCGTCACGCTCGCCTCGCATGGGGGCCGGGTGCTCGAGATCCAGCTGCGGCCCCTCGACCTGAGCTTCGGACAGGGCCGGCTCGTCGGGCAGGTCACCGCGTTCAGCGCCGCCGATTCGGGGCTCGTCGCGCTGCGCCAGGGCGATCTGGTCGCGCACGATCTCTCACTCGATTTCCCGCGGGTGTACATCGATTCGCTGCCGTTCTACGGGCGCCTGAATGGCCGGACGATCGTGGACGGGCCGATGAGTGCGCTGAAGATCGAGACCCAGTGGTCGTTCCGCGACTCGCTCGTGCCCGGCTGGCCGGAGTCGCAAGTGTTCGGGAAGGGCGAAATCGATGTCGGCGGCAGAGACCTCGCGTTTCAGCCATTCGCGGTGGAAGCAGGCCGCATCGATCTGGGCACGGTGCGGCGACTCGTGCCGGGATTCGATCTGCAGGGTGAGCTGGACGCGACCGGTACGCTGACCGGCACGCTCAAGAACGCCATGTTCAGCGGCACGTTGCGCCATCACGACGGCGACCGGCCCGCGAGTCTCGTGCGCGGGGTCGTCGGTCTCGATTTCCGCACCGACGTCCTCGGTGTCTTCGCCGACGTGCGCGCCGATTCGCTGTCGCTCGACGGCCTGACGGGCCGGGTCGCCAACTTCCCGCTGCGCGGCACGCTCGCCGGAACGATCCGCATGAAGGGCGATCTCACCGGCGTCGAGACGCATGCTGATCTTGCGATGCTGGGCGACCGTGGGGGAGGGGCGGTCCGGGGCGACGGGACGCTGCTCCTGGGCGCGCGCAACGAGCATCCGGGCTTCGGGGTCCGCGACTTCACGCTGCATGCGCAGGACCTGAACCTGCAGCGCTGGCTGACGCGCGGGAACGCGCCGCCCTCGCGGCTCACGTTCGCCGCCTCCGGATCCGTCGCGGGTGACAGCGTCACCAAGCCCACGGGCGCATTGTCGGTCGCGCTCGCGCCGTCGTTCTTCGCCGGCACGATCATCGACAGCGGCGCGACGAAGCTGCGCTTCGCCGACGCCCGGCTCTACGTCGATTCGCTGCGGCTGCAGCAGCCGGGGTTACTGACCCGCGGCGCCGGATCGCTGGGCTGGGAGCGGCCGGAGCGCGGCACCCTGGCGCTCGACTTCGATGCGGACAGTCTCAGCGTCCTCGATTCGCTCGTGACCTGGTTGGCGGGCCCCAACGTCGCGCCGTCGGGGGAGGACAAGCTCAAAGGCTCGGCGCAAGTGCGGCTCACGTTGGACGGCGCGCTCGATTCGATGTCGGTTGGCGGCGACGCGCACGTGCTGGATCTCCGCTGGCGCGGTTGGCAGATGCCGAAGGGTGAGGGCACGATCCTCTATCAGCCGGGCCCGGTTTCGAATTTCGAGCTCGACGCGAACGTCGATTCGTTGGGCTATGGGCGGCTCGGCTTCGGTGCCGCGGCGGCGCACGCCCGCGGCACGCGCGACTCGCTCACCTGGTTTGCGCGCTCGCGCGTGGGTGACCTGGGCGCGTTCCTAGCCGGCGGCCGCTATGCGCGACCGAGCGGCGGTCCGACGCAGCGTGCCGTGGTCGATTCGCTCGCGGTGCTGTTGCCGAGCGGTGTCTGGTTCCTGGAGCGTCCCACCGCGCTCGCCTTCGGCGACTCCGTGCTGCACGTCGATTCGGCGGCGCTCAAGAGCGCCGCGGGAGCGGGCCGGGTGCTGGTCACGGGTGATCTGCCGGCACGAGGGCCAATCAATGCTCGCGTCGCCCTGGACAGCTTCCCCCTGACCGGCGTCTACGCCCTGATGGAGAGCGACACGCTAGGCGTCGCGGGTGCCGTGACCGCCACCGTGTCGGCGACGGGGACGCGCGCGAATCCGCTCTACAGCGGCGCGTTTGCCTTCTCCAATGCCGCGTTCGGCTCATTCCGCGCGCCGTTCATGGACGGGATCATCGACTATCGGGGCCACAGACTGAACGGCGAGCTGCATCTGTGGCGATCGGGGCAGCAGGTCTTGAACGTCACGGCCCATCTCCCCCTCGACCTCGCCCTCGCGCCGGTCGCGCAGCGCCAGCTGCCCGACACGCTGTCGGTGCAGGCCCGCGCAGACAGCGTGGACCTGGGAGTGCTGGCCGCCGTCACGACGACGGTGCGAGAGGTCGAAGGGGTGTTTACGGCCGACCTGGGGATCGGCGGCACGTGGGAAGCGCCGCGGTTGCGCGGGGGACTCGAGATCGGCAGCGCGGCGGCCACCATTCCGGCGCTCAATGTGCGCTACACGGACCTGAACGGCAGCCTGTCGCTGCGCGGCGACACCATTCGGGTGGACAGCATCACGGCGACGAGCGAGCGCGGCCGGGCGGAGTTGACCGGGTTCATGCGGCTCGAGCGGCTCACCAAGCCGGTGCTCGCGCTGAACATCACGACGTCGGAATTCAAGGCACTCGATCTGCGCGGCTATCTCGCCCTGACGGCGAGCGGACGCGTGGCCCTGACGGGTCCCGTGTTCGGCGCTACGCTGACGGGACGCGGTACCGTCACGTCGGGCGTGCTGCACTTCGCCGATCTCGTCAACAAGCGCGTGGTGAACCTCGACGAGCCGTGGGTACAGGACCTCATCGATACGTCGCTGATTCGCACGCAGCGCCTCGGCCCGGAGTTCGAAAGCGTCTTTTTCGACAGCCTGCAGGTCAACAACCTGCAGCTCAGGATGGGCGAGGACGTGTGGCTGCGGTCGAACGAGGCCAACATTCAGCTGTCCGGGTCGGTCACGGTCAATAAGGTCCGCAACAACTATCTCCTGAGCGGCACGCTGCAGGCGCCGCGCGGCACCTATCGGCTGATCATCGGGCCCGTCACGCGCGAGTTCGTCGTGACCCAGGGAACGGTCCAGTACTTCGGGACGCCCGATCTCGACGCCGCGCTCGACATCCAGGCGAGCCACGTCGTCCATCCGCTGCCGGGACCGGGGCAGCCGCCGCAGATCACGGTGCTCGCACACATCGGCGGCACGCTGCGGCTGCCGCGCCTCACGCTGCAGGCGGAGCATGCCGACTATTCGCAGGCGGAACTGATCTCGTACCTGGTCACCGGCAAACCAACGTTCGAGCTGAGCGGCGGCCAGGGCGCCTACATCCGCGGCGTCGCGGCGTCGCTCTTGGCGGGTGAGCTCGAGCGCACGGTCGTGTCCGATCTCGGCATTCCGCTCGACTATTTCGAGATCCGTCCCGGCGATCCGGCGAACCCGTTCTCCGGCGCCCAACTCGCCGCGGGGTGGGCCATCGGCGCCAAGACGTTCCTGGTTCTGAACGCGGGCTTCTGCCCACGCAGCCGCCAGGCGCGCTTCACCAACAGCCTCGGCGCCACGCTCCAGTTCCGATTCAGCCCCGAGTGGCGGACGGAGGCCAGCTTCGAGCCGGTGCGCAACTGCGCGATCGGCGATCCCGACCTGAACACGACCGCCGTATCGCGCCAGGTCGGCTTCGACATGTTCTGGGAGCGGCGCTACTAGATGACGCGTGCGCTGCTGATCACCAATCCGCTCGCGGCGCGCGCCCACGCGCGGGCCGTCACCACGATCAGCGACATTCTCCGCGGCGGCGGCTGGAGCGTCGAAGTGCGATCGACCACGGGTCCCGGTGATGCGCGGCGCATCGCCGAGGAGGCGCGCCCCATGGGGTTCGACGTGCTCGTGAGTCACGGCGGTGACGGGACGGCGATGCAGGTGGCGGCCGGCATCGCGGGCAGCGGCATCACGCTTGGCCTGGTGCCGGGCGGGACGGGCAACGTGCTGGCCGGCAATCTGCGGCTGCCCCGGTCCACCGCGCGCGCGGCGCGCGCGCTGCTCAATGCCCGGCGCCTGCCGATCGATCTTGGCGTGGTGGAGCGGCCCGATGGGCCGCATTACTTCGCGGTCGCCGCGGGCACCGGATTCGACGCGCAGCTGATGGCGGACACCGGGCTCCAGGCCAAGCGCCGCTGGAAACTGGGCGCCTATCTCGCGCGCGCCGCGCTGACGCTGACGTCGGTGCGCAGCGCCGGCCATCGCGTCACGGTCGACGGCACGACGCACGACGTCCGTGCCGCGATGTTGCTGGTGTTGAATTGCGGCAAGCTGCCGCCCGGTTTTCTGAACCTGCGCCGCGGCTTGGTGCCCGATGACGGCTGGCTCGATGTCGTGGCGCTCGATGCCGACGGCGCCTTCCAAAGTGCCAGTGCCGTGATCGAGCTGCTCGTGGGCAATGGGGACCGAAAAGGCCGCCGCATCTGGTGGGCCCGGGGCCGCACGGTGCGTGTCGAGGTTCCCGACGGCGCGCCGCGTCCCGTGCAGCTCGACGGCGAAGTGACGGGCGCGACGCCGTTTGAAGCTCGGCTCCTGCCCGGCGCGCTCGCGGTGCTCGTCGGACCCGCTTTCACGGCGCATCATGGCTGACACACTGCTCCTGGTCGACGACGATGCCGCCGTGCTGCGGGCGATCGGCGACTACTTTGAGCGCATCGGCTACGAGGTGTGGCGCGACGGCACCGGGGAGCAGGCGATGGACACGTTCCATCGGGTGCGGCCCGACGTGGTCCTGCTCGACCTGCATCTGCCGGACTCCAGCGGCCTCGTCGTACTCGAGCGGCTGCGCCGGGAAGGCGCGGCGGTGATTCTGCTGACCGGCCAGGGGGACATCGAGACCGCGGTGAAAGCGATGCAGCTCGGCGCCGAGAATTTCCTCACGAAGCCGGTGGACATGACGCATCTCTCCGCGGCCATCGCGCGCGTCGCCGAGAAGGTACGGCTGTCGCGGCAGAACGCGCGGCTCCGGGCGCTCGCCCACCAGGACGAGGGCATCGGTTCTCTGGGCGGCTCGCCCGCGATGCAGGACCTGGCGCGCCAGATCGAGCTGCTGGCCGCGAGCGAGCGGTCCACCGTGCTGCTCCAGGGCGAGAGCGGGACGGGGAAGGGCTGGGTGGCGCGGATGATCCACAATCTCTCGCCACGCTCGGCCGGACCCTTCGTCGAGGTCAACTGCGGCGGGTTATCCGCGACATTCCTCGACTCCGAGCTGTTCGGCCACGAGAAGGGGGCGTTCACCGACGCGAAAGAGCGGAAGGTAGGGCTGTTCGAGCTTGCCGATCACGGGACCATCTTCCTCGACGAGATCGGCGAACTGACGCTGGAGCTGCAGCCCAAGCTGCTGCACGTGCTGGAGACGAAGAAATTCCGGCGCCTGGGCGGAACGCGTGAGCTGACGGTCGACGTCCGGCTGATCACGGCGACCAACCGCGACCTCGTCCGGGAAGTCGAAGGCGGGCGTTTCCGCGAAGACCTGTACTACCGGCTGAACGTGATGCCGCTGACGATCCCGCCAGTGCGCGAACGCACGCGCGAGGATCGGCTCGAGCTGATCACGCGGATCATCAGCGATCTCAAGGCCGAGCTGCCGGGGTGCCCGAGCGATTGCAGCACCGACGTCCTGGACCGGCTGCTATCGGCGCAGTGGCCGGGCAACGTCCGGGAGATGCGCAATGTGCTCGAGCGCTCGATGATCCTGGCGCGCGGCCAAGCCACGATCGGCGTCGAGCAGCTGCCGCCCGATCTGCGGCAGCGCGCCATGACCGACCGGCGCTACACGGCGCAGTCGCTGTCGGAGGTGGAACGGCAGCACATCGAGCGGACGCTGCGGCATCATGGCGGGAACCGCACGCGGGCTGCGATGGAGCTCGGGATTTCGCGCGCAACGCTCATCAACAAGATCAAGGCGTACAGTTTGAACCTTTAGGCGGTGAAGATCGCGATGCCAATGAGAATCGTGATCACTCCAAAGCCTATTCCCGCGCGCGGACCGAAGTACTTGAAACCGAGCACTGACGTCAACGCGATGCCGACCAGCGTCGCCACTGCGATCGGCAACGTCGCCTGCCGAACGGTCGAGTCCAGCCCGCCCAGCACCCAGAGCGCGACGATCGCCGGCAGAAACAGCGCACTCACGCACAGACCATTGCCCAGCCAAAACTTGAACCAGGTGGTATCAGCGCCTTGCCATTGGAAAAGCACGGACTTCATCTCGCCAAAGACACGGTCGGCGTCGGCGCCCGCCCGGGGCCCCCGGCGCGCGGTGCCCAGCATCCCGCCGAACGTGTGACCGAGTGTCGCCAGGAGCAGGAGGGCGGCGCTGATGCGATAGAGCATCGATGGCTCCTTGAAGAGGTGCTATCTTGAGGCTATGGAAAAACCGAAGCTCAAAGAACACGACGGGATGCAGTGCCGGTCCTGCGGGAATGAAGAGCGGGCGTCGGAAGGCTATCCCTGTTCGGACTGCGGCACGTTCATCTGTCTC
>QHUE01000309.1 GCA_003221825.1 Gemmatimonadota bacterium | reverse complement strand
CCCACCGTGCCGTCGGGATCGATTACAAAAGCAAGGTACGACGGATCCCAAAACGGATCCTGCCACGTCACGCGAAAAACATCGTACTGCCAATGCTCGAGCTGGCCCTTCATGTTGCCCGCCTGAACCGTCAGACGACCATCCTGTAACCCGACCGTCGCAGTGCCGAACAGGCTGTCGGCGTAGGTCCCGGTGTAGCGCTCGAGCGGCAGCGTCGGATGCGTGTTGGCGATGCGCTGGCTCTCCGCTGCGCGCCGCGCCGCGACGGTGCTGTCGGCGATCCGCTGGTACATGGCGCGCATCTCGACGCTCCAGTCGTGCGCCGGATTACTCGGCCCGATGAAGCGGTCGAACACCGTGTACATCAGGGCGTGGCGCAGCTCGGAGTGATCGAGGTTCGTGAAGATCGCGAGCCCCAGGCGGCGGTCGGGAATCAGTCCGACGATGGCCGAGCGCCCCTCGATGCTGCCGGTGTGGATCGCGATGAACTCGCCGCGATAATCCTGCAGGATCCAGCCGAGCCCGTACGCCTGGAAATGCGGATGGGTCAGGGTGGCGGTGGGATAAAACCAGCGCTGCACGACCTGCTGCGGCCGAAACAGCTCGGCGAAGTTCTGCGCGCTGACGAGCCGCCGGCCCCCCCCGGACACTTTGCCGCTGTCGAGCAGGAAGCGCAGCCATTTGGCCATGTCGGTCGCGGTCGAGAAAACTGCCCCCGCCGGCGCGATGTCGTCGATGCCGTCGAGCGACGCCGGCAGCACGCGCACGGTGTCGCGCACGATGCCGTGCGGCGCGGTGACCTCGGTGATGCCCGCCCCTTGGAGCTCGCTCGCGTCGGCAACGGTTTCGGTCATGCCGAGGGGGCCGAGGATGCGAGTGTGAAGCAGCGATTGCCAGGTCGTGCCGGCGGCGTGGGCAGCGACGTCGCCCGCGAGCGCGTAGGTGACGTTGTTGTACTGAAACCGCGACCGGAAGCTCGTCTGGACGGGCACGAGGCGCAGCCGGC
This sequence comes from Gemmatimonadota bacterium, assembly GCA_003221825.1. Taxonomy (GTDB): domain Bacteria; phylum Gemmatimonadota; class Gemmatimonadetes; order Gemmatimonadales; family GWC2-71-9; genus 20CM-2-65-7. Next base: position 1,476 of record QHUE01000309.1, on the reverse strand, counting down.
GGGCGATCGTCGCGAAGTCCAGCCCGCTCGTGCCCCAGAGATAGTCGGGATCGGCGAAGCCGACGCGATGCGTGAGCAGATCGCGCACCCGGATTTCGCGTGTGACGTACGGGTCGGCGAACTGGACCGCGGGCTCGTACTTCTGGACCGGATCGTCGAACGCCAGGCGGCCGGAATCCGCGAGCATCGCGACAAGCATCGCGGTGAAGGCTTTGGTGGTGGACATGTTGCCGAAGCGGGTGTGGACCGTCACCGGATCGGGCTTGCCCAGCTCGCGGACGCCGTAGCCTTTGATGAAGAGCACGGAGTCGTCTTTGACGATGACGATCGCGAGGCCGGGGACGCGCCAATCGGTGACCGCTTTGGCGGCGTAGGCGTCGAAGCCCTGGAGGGGGCGTTGTTGGGCCTGGGCGGGGGCCAGGCCTAGAGGTAGAAGGAGAGCCAAGCGAAGTGTGCGCATGGTGACGAAAGCTGGTTTTCCGAGGGTAGATTGGTAAGGAGGTCCTATGGTCACCAAGGCAGCTGTGACGTTCGTGGCCGTGGCCGCACTGCTCGGCCCATGCGATCCGACGGGGCTCAAGCCGCCAAAGGATCTTGCCGGCATGTGGGGCGGCGAGAATGCGGCGCTGATCGCCGACGACACCAGCGCGCACATTCACATCGGCTGCACCTACGGCAACATCCACAACCGAATCATGCTCGACGCCGGCGGGCGGTTCGACATGGCCGGCGAGCAGAACATCACGGCCCATCCGGTCGATCGCGGCATCCTGCACCCGGCGCGCTTCAGCGGCCGGGTGATCGGGAGCACCATGACGCTGACGGTCACGCTCACCGACACGACCGTGACGCTCGGCCCGGTGCTGCTCTGGTATGGCAAGGAGCCGCGGATGGGACCGTGTCCGATTTGCCGGCGGCCGTGATCCGCTTTGCAGCGGTCGGGGCTGCCTGCCTCGCAGCAGCTCTCGTCGGATGCAGTTCCTCGTTCGGTCCTGTTGACGTCGTGACTCAAGCGTCTGCGTTACGGATCCTCAATTCGTCGGACGCGCCGATCTATTACTTTATCGTCGAGCGGCAGTCGGCGGCGTTGGTGGACTGGGCTCCGTGCACGAAGCCCTCCACGTGTCCAAGCGTCGCGGCGCATGGCGACGCAGAGGTGCCGTTCAGCCGGATCGTCGGATACGAGCCGGGCGAGCGCGAAGCAATTTTCTATTGGTGGCACCTGCTGCCGGTCCCCGCAGGCGGCTTTCAGGTGGATTCCATACGGACGAGGGTGGTGCAACTGCGGCAGCCTTTGTAGTCATCATGCAGATCAACGTCCTCTCAGCGCTCACGCTCTTGCACACGCTGTCGCTGGCTCCTGTCGCACAGGGCCTCAGCGTTCCCTCAGACACTCTGGTGGCCGGCATTACCGCGCGCGGCAGACTCCTCGCGGCCTATGATCAGGCCGCCTGGCATGCGACCGATGCCGTGCTC
>QHUE01000308.1 GCA_003221825.1 Gemmatimonadota bacterium | reverse complement strand
GTCGACCGGACCTTCGTGCACCGCATGGGTGCGCGCCGCACGGATCTGGAGATCGTGCGCTCGATCGTCGACCTGGCGGAGCACCTCGGCCTCATTGTGATCGCGGAGGGAGTCGAGACCGCGACGCAGCGCGAGCGCCTCATCGCCGTCGGATGCGAGCTCGGGCAGGGGTTCTTGTTCGCGAAAGCGCTCGAGCCCGAAGCGGCCCGGGCACTGCTCGCCGAGCAGCAGCAGCCAGGCCCCAAGGCCGCGTGAGGAAGGGCTAACCCTTCAAGGCCGGTACACCCGCCAGGAACTTCTCGATCGTTTCTGCGCCCACGGTGGGCCGGATGTGCTCCAGCACGATCCGGCCCAGCCGCGGCACGTCTTCCTTGCGAAAGCCCGCCGCCGAGAGGCCCGCCATCAGCGCGGCGGGTCCGGCGACGCCGATCATTTCACCGGTCCGGGCCCCGCTCATCAACGCCCGCCCCATGTAGCTCTCGAGATTGGGGACCGCGGCGCGCACCTTCTCGAACGTCGGTTTGTCCACCACCATCCGCATGGCCATCAGAATGGCGCCGACGCCCTTCTCGGCCGCGCCGGCATCGACCTCGAGATTGGCCACGATTTGTTCGACGAGATCCATTCGGCCTAGAATAACATGCAAAAGCGCGGACATGCAAAGACTGGGCAACAGACGCACCGCGGTCATCAGTCCAACGTCAACGGGACAACCCGGGCGAGGGTTATCCCGTTGACCGATTACTGAAACCCGCGGTGCGTCTGCAACCTAGTCGTTGCGGGTCCGCGCTTTTATTGCCCGACCGTGAAGTCAATTCTCTTGATCACGTTGCCGGCCTCGTCCCGAATCTCGACGTGCCACGCCCCCTTGGCGTCCGCGGGAATCGTCTTGCGGCTCCACGTTCTCCACGGCGATCCGCCGATCGTCAGCGGGACATCGCCGACCTGGTCGCCGCCGTGGAACCACACGTGATGCAGCGTCTGTCCATTGCCGCCGGTCACGCGCATCCATAGCACGAGGGTGCCGACGCTGTCGGAGAAGGCGGTTCCCGTATCCTGCGGCGCGCGGTCGACCAGCGTCCGCGCCAGCACCGCTTCAACGTTCGCAGTGCTTGCCACGGCAGGGGCGGCGGCGGGAGCGGGAGGAGCCGCGGGGCGGGCGGTCGAATCCTGTGCGGCGAGCGAACCAACAAGGCCTAGTACAAGCACCGGCGTGAGTACCGCTTTCATGTGGACACTCCCTGGTTGAGTTGAGCGCGTTCTGCACGGCGGCGGCTGCGCCGTTCCAGCGAGGCGCCCAGCACCGCCGCGATGAGACAACCCAGTAGCGTTCCCGCCATCTGAAAGCCGAGCTGATACTCGAGCTGAATCCAGTGGCATTTGGGGGCGAAGATCGGTCCCACCAACCGCCCGCACGTGTTTTGCGAGAAGGCGAACCCCCAGCTTGCGCCGAGACCGAACAACAGCGGCAGGAGTGCGACGAAGAAATGCCGGAGCTGGAGCTTCATCGTCCACGCTCGATATGCCAGCGATCCATGACGCGACCTCCTTCGAGCACCACGTATTCGTCGAAGTGCGCCTCCGTCAGGCAGGAGTGGTTGGGAATGATCTCGACGTGCTGCCCGACTTTGAACTTCCCCTCGATCGCCGGAGGGGCCGCGGCGCGGATCACCCCGTGCTCCTGCGAGACCGACGCGACGGTGAGCTCCGGATGATCCTTCACCGCGCCAAACGCCGGCTCGAGCCCCAGATGCGTCGGGCCCAGATCCTTCGAGAGCGCCAGGGCGCCGGCGTCGACGACGAAATGCGCTGCCCCCGGCTGGTGCGACACGACGCTCGCCAGTACGGACACCGCGACGTCGCGCGGCTCACAGCATCCAATGAGCACCATGGTCCGATCATAGAAGATGTAGTTGCCCGGTCTCGCTTCTGTGACGCCCGTCAAGTCTTTTGCGGCCGCCATGGCGGGTGTCGAGCCGACACTGACCGCGCGGATTGGTAACCCGTCCTTGCGCAGCAGTTCCGCGCGCCAACGCCTTCGCGGTGTCGAGATCGTCGAGAATCACACGCAGCGTGATCCCGTCCTGCGCGATGCGCTGCACGTGCGGGATGTGCGTGGGATCGAGCGGGAAGGCCCACGTGAGGTCTGTGAAGCCGCCCCGCGCGAAGGCCTGCGCCTCGAACAACGTGGAGACGGTGATGCCTTTGGCGCCGTACGCCTGCTGGCGGCGTCCCAGCTCTAAACACTTGTGCGTCTTGATGTGCGGCCGGAGCGAGACGCCGAGCTTCTTGGCCTTCTCTGCCATGTGGCTGAGGTTGCGCTCCATGACGGCGCGATCAAGCAGCAGAGCGGGGGTTTCGATGTCGAGCATCATGTTCTGCGCACGAGAACGCGCGCTTTGTTGCCGATGGGCAGCATGCGAAACAGGGTGTACTTGAGCGGGTTGATCGAGTAGGTCTCCCAGACTTCTAGCTGCAGGCCTGCTTTCTGCGCAGCGTATGCGAAGGAGGCGCGGCAGAACTCCTGGACGTGTGCTTCGACATAGTCGGGCGCGTACTGGCGTCGATGGATGCGCAGCTTGTCGAGCAGCCGGCGCAGGCTCATATCGAACGCGTCGATGTTGGGGAACTCGAGCACGCCCACGCCGTTCCGCTTCAGCAGGTTGCGGATCTTGCGCAGCGCGCCGACGGGATCCGGCAGGTGCTCGAGCACGTGCGTGAGAATCACGCAGTCCCACGATTCATCGGCGTCTTCGTACGTCGTGATATCCGACGTCACGACGTTGAGGCCCAGTGTCTCGCGCACCACCTGGGTGTGCTCCGGAAACAGCTCCACGCCTTTGACGTCCCACCCGTCTTGGCGCGCCAGCCAGATCACCGTTCCGTCGCCGCACCCGAGGTCCAACATGCGGCCTATCGACTTCGCATGTCGCTGGATGAAGGCGTACGTCTGGCGATGTCCGCGGTTCTGCCGCGTCGGGGCCCGTGGATCGACGCGCGAGAGGATGTATTTCTCCTGATTTACGCCGAGGCCGCGCGTGTCGCACACGACCAGCCGGCAATTTCGGCAGCGATAGTAGTGAATGTGCCGGCGATCGCCCTGGGTGTAGAACAGCCACAGGTCCCTCGAGCCGCACAGCTTGCACGTCATCTATCCATCGATGCGGCGGCCCGTCACCTCCACCCGGCGCATGCGCTCGATCCGTCCCGACCCGCCGACGAACGCCGATGCCACCCAGCTCGTCAGGCCGACGATGATGGCGCCGACCGTCGCGGACCCCAGTTCGGCGATGTGAAACCCCGGCACGAGCCAGGCGACCAACTCCAGCGAGATGCCGTTCACAATCAGGATGAAGAGCCCGAGCGTCAGCACCGTCAGCGGCAGCGTGAGGATCAAAATGATCGGCCGGATGACGGCGTTCACGATACCGAGCAGCAGAGCGGAGACGATCAGCGCCCTCGTTCCCGTGATCGCGATGCCGGGAAGCAGTTGATCGGCGACCCACAGTCCCAGGGCGGTGATCAGCAGTCTGACAAGGAAGCCTCTCATGGGGCGGAAGATAACCGGTGGGTGCGCCCGGCGACGAACCGGGCGGTCATCCCGGGACGCGCCTGTACGCCGAGCTTGGCGTCGAGCAGAAT
>QHUE01000090.1 GCA_003221825.1 Gemmatimonadota bacterium | reverse complement strand
CCCAAGGCACGATCTCAGCGGGCCGCGTGACATTCTCGGTCACGAACGCCGGCAACATCCCGCACGCCCTCGAAGTCGAAGGGCAGGGGATCGAGCAGGAGACACGCGTCTTGCAACCGGGGGCGAGCGCCACGATGACGCTCACGCTCAAACCCGGGACCTACGAACTGTACTGCCCCGTGGGCAACGACTCGCACAAGAAACTCGGCATGGAGACTCATCTAAAAGTCGCCATGAGCGCGCCCACACCAAAGGTCCAGGCGATCCGGGTGACGGGTGGCGGTCCCGTCATCCAGATCCTGCCCGGGCCGTTCCCGTTTCCGGACAGCGCCGCCCCGATCCTCCAGCAGTTCGGGGATGAGCGCGAGGGCCTCGAGTCACAGGTGAAGAACGGCCCCTACTCGAACAACGTGACTCGGATTGCGGGCACCTTCACGTTCGCGGCGTGGGACAGGGGCGCGGTACGCGACTCGGTCGATGGCGTCGCCGAGTTTGCGACGCAGGATGGGGCGCGCTGGAGGCTCGTGCTGGACCGCGTTCAGACGAAGGACGTCCCGCATCACCCGCGCTTCGGCGGCGTGATCCTCGGGCTGTACTACCATGGCAACACTGCCGTGCACACGCCGCTCGTACCGACGATCAACAGCGCCGTGGCCCTCTGGGCGTTCGGGCACCTGTACAAGAACGGCACGCTCGTGACCGACAATGCGATGGTGCACGTGATGCTGCTGTCGCGCACTCGGCGGGACGGAGACTTCGCGCTCGCCTGCTGGGACTGCTCGAAGAACACGATCGATGAGTTGCAGCTCCAAGTCCTTCCGGGACCGGGCGAGCCCAAGTTCGATGCGCCCGGCGGTTTTCTGTTTGTGAACTGGGAAAAGTCCGGCTCCACCACGCTCCCCTTGACACGCCCTGTGCCGAGGGCCACGATGGGTCCATGACTCTTCGTCTGGCGACCCTCCTTCTCTTGTTCGGTGGCGAGGAGGCACGGGCTACGAGTTTGGCGCAAGACTGCAGCGGAGGTGCCTTCCTTGTGTCGGCGGTCGCGGTGACGGGGTTGGCGGTGTTCGACATCGCCACGGCGCCCGCATCCGCGCGTCGCTACAACGAGCGGCACGTCGCGGTGGTCCCGCGCCTGGACCCGCGGCACGGCAGGTACGGCTTTGTGGCGTCGTGGTCCTTCGGCAGGTCGAGGCGTACGGCTCCGCAACCGGTCCGTGCCGTCGCCCCGCCCACCCGGAAGTCCCCCAGAACAGCGTTCTTGTTGTCCGCTGCGTCAACGACGGGGCCGATGCTCGCTGGTGTTGCGCTCGGCAATGGGACGGGGGCAGGCCTGTTCCTCACCGGGTTGATCGTCGGTCCCAGCGTCGGGCACTTCTATGCGGGAGCGCCCGGCCGAGGGCTAGGGACAGCCGCGCTCCGAGGCGCTGGGACTGTCGCAGGGCTGTACTCGCTCGTCGGTTGTTTCAGCGACTGAAAGCCGCGCTCCTCCTCGTCGCGCTCGGGGCGTCGTGCCACCCAGCGCGACGTGGTGGTCCCGCCGCCGCCCCGCAGGGAAGCACCAGCGTCACGATCCGCATCAATCAGCTCGGCTACCAGCCCGCCGCGCGGAAGGTGGCCGTGCTGTGCGCGCTCGAGCCGTACAGGATCGAGGGCTTGTGGATCACCGACGAGCGCAACCGGACGGTTTTTGGTCCCCGAGACGCGACCGAGGCCGGCTCGTTCGGACCCTGCGCGGTCACATATCGGCTCGATTTGACGGCGTGCTCGTCGATCATCCGACGCGCACGGGCGAGTTCATTCCCGTGAGCGGCGGCTGGGCCGACGCGTCGGACTATCTGCAGTACGGCGCCACGACCGCGCACGCGACGACGATGTTGCTGCTCGCGTACCGGGATCATCCGGAGGCGTTCGCCGACCGGTTTCAGGCGAACGGTCTTCCCGGCGCGAACGGGATCCCCGACGTCCTCGATGAGGCGCGTTGGGGGCTCGCGTGGCTGCTCAAGATGTATCCCGAAGACGACCTGCTCCTGAACCAGCTGGCAGACGATCGCGATCACACCTTCTGGGACCTGCCCGTCAACGATTCGGCAGACTATGGGTGGGGGCGGGGAGGGAAGCGCCCGGTATACCCGTGCACCGGGAAACCCCAGGGGCTGTTCGAGAACAAGAACCGCTCGACCGGTCTCGCGTCGACGGCCGGGAAGTACGCCGCCGCATTCGCGCTCGGCGCCGGGGCGTTCACGGAGCGCGACAGCGCATTCGCCCGCCGGCTCGCCGAGCGCGCGCGAGCGGTCTACGCGCTCGGCGCCGCGCATCCCGGCGTGTGTCAGACGGCGCCTGCGCGGTCGCCGTACTTCTATGAAGAGGACGACTGGGCGGACGACATGGAGCTCGGCGCCGTCGAACTCTACACGCTGACCCGCGTGTGGACGTATTTCAACGCCGCGCTCCAGTACGCCGCGCTCGAGCCGGTGAGCCGGTGGATGGGACAGGACACGGCGCGGCACTATCAATGGTATCCCTGGCACAACAACGGCCACTACGAGATTTGGCGGACAGGACCCGACAGCGCGAAACGACTCGTCGCCGAGTACTACCGGCGCGGTCTCGAGGCGGTCGCGGGCCGCGCGCGCAACGGCTTCCGCATCGGCATTCCTTTTATATGGTGCTCGAACAATCTGCTGGCGTCGTTCGCCACCGAGGCCACGTTTTATCGTCGCATGACCGGCGACTCGACCTACCTCGAGTACGAGACCGCCGCGCTCGACTGGCTGTTCGGCACCAACCCCTGGGGCGTGTCCATGGTCATCGGTCTCGGCGACAACTATCCCCGGACCCCCCACTCGGTGGTTGCGGAGCAGCTGCACCTGCAGCTCACCGGCGGCCTCGTCGACGGCCCCGTGTATCGTTCGATCTTCGCGAATCTACGCGGGATCCGCCTGCTCGAGGCGGACGAATACGCTCCCTTCAATACCGGTTTCATCGTGTACCACGACGACGTCGGGGACTATTCCACCAACGAGCCGATCATGGATGGCACCGCGAACCTGGCATATGTCCTCGCCGCGCGGGTCGCGCGCTGAAAGGGTATCATTAGGGGCCGCCACATCCCCAACCTGAGAGTTCGTCCACCATGTTGGCACGCACAACCGTTCTACTCGTCGCCCTCGGCACATTCGCTGTCCCCGCGTCCAAACCCGACCCCATCGCCCCCGGCCTCCTCTCCGGCATGGTCTGGCGGAACCTGGGTCCGTTCCGCGGCGGCCGCATCTCCGCCGTCTCCGGCGTCATCGGCCAGCCCGGCACCTTCTACATCGGACTGCCCCTAGGCGGCGTCTGGAAAACGACCAGCGCCGGCGAAACCTGGACTCCGATCCTCGATGGGCTGACGGCTGTCTCGTCAGTAGGAGCTGTGGCCGTAGCTCCCTCCGACCCCAACGTTGTCTACGTCGGCATGGGCGACGCCATCAACTTCTTCAACGACGGCAACGGCGTCTACAAGTCGACCGACGCCGGCAAGACGTGGCACCACCTGGGTCTCGACGACACCAAGCAGATCCCCTCGATGCTCGTCGAGCCCAAGGATCCCAACCTCGTGCTCATCGCGGCACTGGGCGACGCCCACAAGAAAAGCGAGACGCGCGGCGTGTTCAGGAGCACCGACGGCGGCCAGACGTGGACCAAGACGCTGTACGTGGACGACACGACCGGCCTGCAGCGGCTCGCCTGGGCCTACGACCACCCCGAGGTGATCCTTGCTGTCAGCCAGCGGCACTTCAACCCGCCGCCGACCGGTCCTCTCGTTGTCCCTGCGGCCGGCGGTCCGGGTGGAGGAGCGCCGCAGACGGGACCCACACAGACCAAGCTGTTCAAGTCCACCGACAAAGGCCTGACGTGGCATGAGATCACCGGGGGCGGTTTGCCGCGACTCTTCGGCCGCACGTACGTCGCCGTGGCGATGAATACCAACGCGCAGCGCATGTTCCTGATCGGCAACTTCGGCCTGTACCGCTCCGACGACGGCGGCACGACGTGGCGGCAGATGGACGCTTCCGACCGCCGCATCGCCAACGGCCAGGGCGGCTACAACTGCGGCGTCTACGTCGATCCCCAGAACCCCGACGTCGTCTACACGGTCAACACGGCGATGTACAAGTCCACCGACGGCGGCAACACCTTCACCGGCTTCAAGGGCGCGCCCGGCGGCGACGACCCGCAGCAAATGTGGATCGACCCCACCAACGGCCAGCGCATGCTCATGGGGCTCGATCAGGGAGCGGTGGTGACTTTGGACGGCGGAGCCACCTGGAGCTCTTGGTTCAATCAGTCCACCGACCAGATCTATCACATCACCGTCGACAATTCGTATCCCTACTGGGTGTACGGGTCGCAGCAGGACGCGGGCGCGATCCGCACGCGGAGCCGCGGCAACCAGGGAGCCGTCACGCCGCTCGATTGGAACCCTGTACCCGGCTGGGAGTGGGGCACGACGATTGCCGATCCGCTGAACCCCAACATCGTCTACGCGTCGGGCTCGGGGATTTTGAAGATCACCTACCCGAGCGAGCAGTGGATCAACGTGAGTCCCAACCTCGATCCCCAGCTGTACGGCCGCACGACTATCTCGCAGCCCCTCGCGTTCGCGCCGTGGAACCGGCACGAGCTGATCGCGGGCTTCCAGTTCCTGATGGCGACGACCGACGGCGGCATGCACTGGACCAAGCTGTCGCCCGACTTGGGGTACCCCAAGGACGTCGCGCCGCCGCCCGACAGCCTGCGCGGACGCGGCGCGCCGGGGTCACCCATCGGCGGCGCGATCCAGTCGATGGCTCTGTCCACCGTCAAGCGCGGCGTCATCTGGGTAGGCACGGGCAACGGCCTGATCAAGCTGACGACGGACGAGGGCAAGACCTGGCAGGACGTGACCATCCCCGGCCTGCCCAACCCCACCCGCGCCGACGTCCAGGCGATCGACGCGTCGCACTTCGATGCCGCGACCGCTTACGCCTCCGTGGACCTGCACGGCACGGGCGACTACAAGCCGTATCTGTTCCGCACGCGCGACTACGGCAAGACATGGACGCCGATCGTGACGGGCCTGCCCACCGATCAGCCCAGTGGCAGCTTCGCCCGCGTGATCCGCAACGACACCAAGAAGGCGGGGCTGTTGTTCGCGGGCACGGAGAGCGGCATGTACGTCTCGTTCGACGACGGCGACAACTGGCAGTCGCTGCAGCTCAACCTGCCCAACAGCTCCTATCGCGACATCGTGGTGCACGGCAACGACGTGGTGGTGTGCACCTACGGTCGCGGCATCTGGGTGCTCGACGATATTTCGCCGCTGCGCCAGATCACGCCGGCCGCGGCGAACGAGGCCGTCCATCTCTTCGCCCCCGGGGACGCCGTGCGCGTGCGCCGCAACGTCGGTGCGGACACGCCGTTCCAACCCGAGGTGCCGCACGCGCTGAACGCGCCCGATGGAGCCCTGATCTATTACTGGCTGGCGGCGCAGCCCGCGGGGGACATTACTCTGGATGTGCTCGATGCCGGCGGCGCGGTCGTGCGCCACATGACGAGCGCCGTGATCGCGCCGGTCAAGGAAGCAGAGCAGCCGCCCGAGCCCAACTGGTGGATCGCGCCGCCGCTGCGGCTGCCCACCGCGGTGGGGTTGAACCGCGTGAATTGGGATCTGCGCACCGACGACCCGCCGGCGTTCTCGCATTCGTTCGAGATCAACGCGAATCCGGGCCTCACGCCCCCGTCGCCCGAGGGGCCGCTCGTGCCGCCGGGCGTGTACACGCTGCGGTTCACCGCCGCCGGCAAGACCTACAGGCAGCCCGTGACCGTCGTAAACGATCCGCGCTCTCCCGCGACCGTTGCCGACGTGCACGCGCAGTACGGCTTGCAGACGAAGATCGTGGCCGCCATGCAGCTCTCCTGGGACGGCTACCAGCAGGTCGCGGCGATGCGCGCGCTGGTCGCAGCGGATACGGCGCTACCGGCTGCGAAAGCGTTCGATTCGACGCTGGCCGCGGTGGGCGGCAATCTGGAGCGCGGGGGAGGCGGGTTCGGTGGGTTCGGCGGCGGCCCGGCGCCGGCGCCGACATTCGTCCGGGTGAACGGGAATCTGGGAAACCAGATCAACACGCTCGAGAACGGCGACTTGGCGCCAACTGCGGCAATGCAGCGCGCCTACGTCGCTGCGTGCACGGACTTGAAGAACGCGGTGACGACGTGGACGGGCATCAACGGCGCGTCGCTCGCTGCGTTCAACGCCGAGCTCACGCGCAACAATCTGAAGCCGATCCCAGCGGCGACGCGGGCGCTGACGGCGCCGGCGTGCGGAGGGCCGTGAGCCGCGCGACGCCTAGCGGTTGATCCAGTACGACAACTTCACCAGGAAGCTGTTGTTCGGCTGGAGATTGAACAGGTCGCTCAGGTCGCCGCTGAAGCTTTGCGTCCCCTCGGCCCCCGCCGATCGCTGACGGCCCTGACTCCACACGACGAATAGCGTCGATCCGGGCCGATATTCCCAGCGGAACACGACGTTCGAGCGGAACTGCTTGAAGTTGAAACCGCCGATGCTGATCGGGTATGGCTGATAGCGGCTCGCATAGTCCTTGGCGCGCGGCGACGCCGAGAGCTCTCGAACATTGCTGAACGTCCCCTTCGAGATGAACGGCTGGGCATAGACTTGCAGGGACATGTTCGCATTGAACGGGTAGGTGAAGCGCGCCGTCAGCCCGAGCTGCTTCTGCTCGAGATGCGCAAACAGGTAGTGTGTAACATTGAGCGTGTCCGTCCGCGGGCCGCGCGGCTGGACGTCGTTTGTACTGCGCGAGTAGCTCGGCGAGATCGCCGCGGTCACGCGTGAGGCGATCTTGAAGTCGAGCTCCGGCGAGAAGCTGAAACTGCGTGAACGTCCGCCATTCCCACGGAACCAGTTGAACCACAGGTACGGGACGATCATCTTGCGGTCGTCGCCGTTGATGCCCAGCCAGGGGGAGATGTAGGAATCCTGCCGGACCGCCGGCCCGCCGCGCGCGCAGTCGTAGCAATACGTCGTGCCGAGCTGCCCTATCGTCCCGCCGAAGTGGAGCGACCAAGTGTTGTTGAACGTGGTGTGCGTGTTCGTGTTGAACGCGCGCTCCTCGGGAAGCCCGTTGGTCGTCCAGTACTGCCACCAGTTGAAATTCCACTGGAAGCGCTGATACAGCTTGCGCGTATGGCGGTCGAAGAAACCCGCCCACGTGCTCCACGCCAGTTGATCGGCGCGACGCAGATACCCCAGGTCGTTGGTCTCGAAACCGGGAGAGCGGCGCTCGACGTTCGTCTGAAAGAGCAGTTTCCCGCTCACCTTGCCGAACTGCATCATTTCGTCGTCTCCCGACAGCGACGTGCGCGTCGAGTCGAACCGCAATGCGTCAGGGCGCTGGTAATAGTGCGTCGCCTCTTGCTGCGTCTGCGTGATGGCCTGTGCGCTGCCGGCTACGCGGCTCCAGTCGACCGCGCCCGACAGCTCGTAATGGCCGCCGGGGAAGCGGTGGCGGAAGTCCAGGGCTCCCACGTACGCGCTCGAGTGCAGGTAGGGTGTGCTCCACGAGTCGTCGTGCCGGTTGACGGCGGTCACGACGCCGCCGATGCTGCTCTCGCCGCCGCGCAGGTCCTGCCGCAACCGTACGACGCCGTAATTCGTCGCCGGTTCGATCGTCACGCCTCCCGCGCCGACCTCATGGCCGGTCACGGCATCGAGCGCGCCGATCGTCAGGCCGCCCGGCAGGCGGCCGGTGAGCTTCGCGGCGCCGAGGATCGTCGTAAACGCCGGAGACGTGGTGTCGGAGTAGACTCCGGACAATTCGGGTGCGCGTCCGATGCGTCGTGAGTAGACGAGTCCTTCACCCGTCGAGCAATCGTTGACCGCCGTGCAGTTGACGTTCCACTGAAACTGTCCAGCGCCCTGGACGAAGAACGGCCGTTTCTCCTGAAAGAATGTCTCGAATGCCGAAAGGTTGAGCACGCCGGGGTCGGCCTCGACCTGGCCGAAGTCGGGGTTGATCGTCGCGTCGAGCTTCAGGTTCGATGCCACGAGGTACTTCAGGTCGCCACCGACGGTGACATCCTGGGTGCGGCCGAGGGTATTGGCGCTGATCTGGGAAACGTTCTTGGTCACCAGATATGGCGCGGCCTCGAGCCGGCGCGGCGCCTCGAGGTTGTCCAGGCCGGTGATCTCGCCGAACTGCGACACGAACCCGGCCTGCGATTGCCGGAAGAGGGGCCAGCTCACACGCTGCGAGTAGCGGTACAGATCGCGATCCACCGTGAAGCCGAAGGTGTGGCTCCGTTGCCGGCCGTACGGCAGCTGTGACAGCGGGATCCGGAACTCCGCCGTCCAGCCGAGAGAGTCTATGCGCGTCGCGACGTCCCACACCGCGTCCCAGGCGAAGTCTTCGTTGCCGTCATTGTAGATCTGCGCATCCAGCTTCACGCCCGACGGGTTGACCCCGAATTCGAAGCCGGTGCGCCGGTCGTGATAGGAGTCGAGGAACAGCCAGACCATGTCGGAGGGCGTGAAGTAGTCGCGGCGTGCGAGGACGGTGATGATGCTGTCGGGGTGCGGATCGAAGGCGCGCACGAAGACGTAGAGGTTGCCCGCGTCATAGGCGACCTTCGCTTCCGTCGGCAGTTTCGGCGCTCCGCCCTCGCTCGGTCGCCACTCCTGGAATTCGGTGATGGGCGTTGCCTGGCGCCACACGGCGTCGTCGTCGCGCCCGTCGATGATCGGCGGCTGCGCGGAGTGGGTTGCGGTGACGCTCTTCGCCGGAAGCGCTGGCGGGTCCCCCCGACGCTGTGTCGGGGAGGCATCGGGAGACTGGCTGGCAAGCGTGACGGCGGCAAGGAGCGGCAACCCAAACAGCATTGAGAATCCCGGGTGGTTTCCTCGTTGGATGACGCAACCGGGAAAATGGTTGTTTCAGGGCGTCACGAAGTGCTACCGCCCGAGCGCCCGCACCACCCCCGCGAGCACCCGCACCTTCGCCCCATCCACGGCGCTCGCGGCATCCCGCTCGAGCCCGGTGGCGAGCGTGGCGAGCGCCGCCCGCCGGCCCTGGCCGGTTGCCCGCTCCGCGCTCGCGAGTGCCGTTCGGACCGCGCCGATGCGGCCGGCCGCGAGGCCGCGCGAGCGCTCGAGCTGATCGAGGCACGCGCGTGCCACGACGAAGCTCGCCGGCCAGGTCATGTGCTGTTGATCCTGGACGTTCTGATATGCGACCTTCACCAGCTGCGCGGCGTCGATCTCGTTCTGGGTAAGCAGCGCGCTCGGCTGCAGCTCGAGCACATCGAGCCCGCGCGAGATCTCGGTGCTGTAGATGTAGCCGTTGTACCAGTACGCCGACCAGCTCCCCGCCATCTCCAGCTTGGTCGAGTCCATCGGCCCGCGATCGAAGTACGCGATCTCGGTGGGACGCGTGGGATCGGTGAAATCGAATAGCGACACGCCGCCCTGATACCACCCCTGGATCATGATGTCGCGGCCCGGGACCGGAATCAGGTTGCCGTTGTGCGCGACGCAGTTTTCCGTGGTCGTCTGTGGCGCCGGCACCTTGTAGTAGCCTTGGAAGGTGAGGGCACGCTTGTTGGCGACCGTGAAGATCGCGTCGGCGCCCCACTGCGGCTTGTCGGTCGCGCGGCAGCGCGGCGCCACGCCACCGCCCCACTCATCGGTGAAGATCACCGTGCTGGCATCGTTGTTGAACGTCGCCGAATGCCAGTAGGCGAAGTTGGAGTCCGAGGCAGCCGCGAGACGAACGGGATGAGCCGGATCCCGGATATCGAGCAGCAGCCCGTAGCCGGCGCAGGCGCCACCCGCCACCCCCCTCTCCGGGTAGACCGTGATGTCGTGGCACTGATCGGGGCCGTGCCGTACGCCCCCGGGACCCATCGGCGCGAGAAACTCGTCGTCGATGATCTTTTGGATCACGCCGCGCAGCGCGGCGCTGTCGGCGCCGTTGGGGGCCGTTCTGCCGTTGCCCTTCGCGACACTGTCGAGCATCGGCTTCACGAATTGGGGCGGCAGGACGATAGGCGATCCCTGGAACCTGATGACGTAGGCGCCCGTGGCCTGGGCCGAGTCCGCGAGGCGCTGTGCGGTGGCGGAGTCGGTCGGGTTGGCGCCGTGTCTCGGCGGGTCCACCAGGGCGTCGAAGATCCGTGGCCGGCTCACAATTCCGGAGGCTTCGGGATGGGCCAGGGGGACGCGAATGATGTCGATCCGGAATCGCGCCGAGGCGGTGTCCTGCTCCGGCAGCGCCCCGGAGCAGCCTGCCAGCTCTTCCGCCGGCCGAACGGGCGCCTGACCGGAGACATAGATGTAGACGGCGCTCGTGTCTTTGGGATCGGTCACGAGCGTGTGCGTGTGCGAGCCGCGGCACGTCTGCACGGCGGCCACCTGCTTCGGCTTGCTCATGTCGCTGATGTCGAAGATCCGGATGCCGCGAAAGCGCTCGGTGCTCACCGGCGTCTGCACGCCCTGTGTGCCGCAATCGAGGCGGCCACGCGTCTGCTCCACCGACATCACGAGCAGGTGGCCGTGGACCGACACGTCGCCCTGCCCGCCCGGACACACGACCGACGCGATCAGCTTGGGCCGGTTCGGCCGCTCGACGTCGTAGGTGTTGAAGCCGTGAAAGCTGCCCACGAACACGTGATGATCGCGGAACGCCAGATCGGAATTCGTGAAGTCCGGCCGATTCGACGCGACCGGGTCGAAGGGCCGCGGGTTGTACGGATCCGGCGGCAGCGGCTCGCCGTTCGCGTCTCGCGGCTGATCGGGCGGCGGCGCGTCCATCGGGCCGCCGGACGGTTTCTTCGGATCGAAGAAGCCGTCGGGCTTCGGCAGGCTCGAGATTTTCTCGAGGTTCTTCGCCGCCTCGCCGGCGTCGTGAAACCCCGGCTTGAGGCCGACGCGCGGATCGTTCAGCGTGGAGCCCTCGACCGCCTTGCCCGGCACCTGGCGCTCCTGCGCCCCGACCGCGACGACAGCCGCACACACCGCGAAGCCCGCGGCGACGACGAACTTCATTTCTTCATCTCCTTGAGGACCGTGTCGAGCATCGAACCC
>QHUE01000089.1 GCA_003221825.1 Gemmatimonadota bacterium | reverse complement strand
CCTCCGGCCAGGGCGATATCGACCCGGTCATTGACGAGCACGGGCACCGGCAGCGCGGCCACGAGCGCCTGGGTTAGCTCCAGGATTTCCGCGGGCGTGCCATCTTTCCAGCGCACCTGAACCATCGTTGCGCCACCGGTCACCGCGGCGCGGCAGACGGCCACCGGGTCCCGCCCCTTGAGCAGAACGGGATCCGTGATCACCATCAAGCGCAACTGATCGGCAAGAGCCATGACCAAGATCCTGCGCGGCCTGCGTGGCGCCACCACCGCAACCGCGAACACGAGTGAAGCGATTCTCGAGGCGACCGAAGAGCTGCTCGCCGCGCTCCGCGATGCCAACGGCTTCGAGCCTGGCGACGTGGAGAGCGCGATCTTCACATCATCGCCCGATCTCACGGCGGAGTATCCCGCACGCGCCGCCCGCCGGCTCGGCTGGACCGACGTGCCGCTGCTCGGCACCGCCGAGGTGGCAGTGCCGACCGGGCTACCGCGCTGCATCCGCGTATTGCTGCACTTCTACACAACCAAGCCCCAGCGCTCACTCAAACATATGTATCTCAGAAACGCTGCGAAGCTGCGTCCGGACCGATGACGGTCAAGGTTACTGCTCGCGGAGCTGAACGATGGAAGCAGGGTCATCCGTGGATCTATCGCAGCGACGTCGCTGAAGAGCCCGACAAAAAACCCGGCATCGTCCCGGTCACCGATCGCAAAGGCAAGTTCCTCGGCCAGGCACTTTACTCGCCCAGCTCAGAGATCCGGCTGCGATTGCTCACGCGTGGCACCGAGCCCATCGATGCGATGTGGTGGACGGAGCGGATTGGCGCGGCTGCCCGGCGCCGCAACGGCATCGGCGCGAGCGCGTGGCGCGTGGTGCACGCCGAAGGGGACGGCTTGCCCTCGCTCGTCATCGATAAGTACAGCTCGTTCGTGGTTGCGCAGCTACTGTCCGCCGGTTTGGAATCTGCACGGGAGGCTGTGGTTGAGGGGATCAAGAATGCCCTCCAACCTGACGGAATCCTGCTCCGCAACGACGCCGCCGTGCGGCGCCACGAGGGGTTGCCTTCGGAGGTTGTGTTGGCCTTCGGCCAAGTCCCCGAGGTTGTCGAGGTTGTGGAGGACGGTGTGAAGTACTTGGCTGCTCCTTGGTCAGGGCAGAAAACGGGCGCGTTTCTCGATCAGCGTGAAAATCGCGCGCTCGTGGGACGACACACAAAACCCGGCGGGCGCGCGCTCGATCTCTTCACCTACCACGGCTCCTTCGCGCTGCACCTCGCGCGTCATGCCAAAGAGGTGGTCGCGGTGGACGAAAGCACCGAGGCGCTGGCGCGCGGCGCGGAGAACGCGCGTCTCAACGGGATCGGCAATATCGAGTGGCGGGAAGCGAATGCGTTCGATTTGCTGCGCGAGCTCGAGCGGCGCCGGGAGCAGTTCGACACGATCGCACTCGATCCGCCCGCCTTCGCAAAGACAAAGGCCAACCTCGAACGCGCCGTCGCCGGCTACAAGGAGGTCAATCTCCGGGCGATGAAGATCCTCGCCGAGGGTGGCGTGCTCTTCACGTCCTCCTGCTCCTACCACGTGAGTCGCGACGTCTTCAACGCGATGCTGGCCGACGCTGCCCGCGACTCGGGCCGCCGCATCCAGTTCGTCGCGGCCACCGGCGCGTCCGCCGACCATCCCGAGCTGCTCAACGTCCCCGAAACGGGCTACCTGAAGGGCGTCCTGCTGCGTGCCGTGATGTAGGGGCGCAGCATGCTGCGCCCCTACTCCTATTTCGATTGCTCCCGCTTCCAGAGGATGTAGGACTGCACGATTGGAATGACCGCCACGATGACGATCGTCGTAACGAACAGAACGAGAAACGCCGGCCGGGGCAGGAACGCGCTGATCGCCAGGATCAAGCCGCCAAGCACCATCAACGCGCCGCCGGTGCGGTGCGTCCGGCGCCACACAGTGTCGCTCGACAGCGTCCAGGGCGTGCGGATGCCGATGAACCAGTTCGGCTCGACGCGCGTGAGGTAGTTCCCGAGGAACACGAACAGCAGGCCGACGCCCAACGGCATCAGGCGATCGATCTTCACCGAGAAGCCGAGGCCGGCGGCAATGACCATCGCGTGGGCGACCAGCAGAAACACGATCACCGCGTTCGCGATGAGCCAGTACGTGCTCACGAACTTCGCGTAGTTCTCGCGACGCGGATCGACTTTCGGCAGCACGTTGAACAGGACCGTCATGGCGACCAGGACGATCGGAACGATCGCGAGCGCCCACAGCCGGCTGGAGAAACCGTCGGGCGTGCCATTGAGACTCCAGTGCGTGGCCATCGTGGGCGGCAGCTGCGGATACGCCCAGATCGACATCGCCACGGCCAGCGCTGCGATCACGAGACCAAACCAGCGGCTACGCATGTGGTTCTCCCCCAAAGCGCGTCATGAAATACCGCACGACTTCTTGAAAGACGGTCGTATTCAGCCGATACCGGATGAACTGCCCTTCGCGCTCCGTGGCGACCAGGTCGGCCGCCTTGAGCACGCCGAGGTGGTGCGACACCGACGCAAAGGCGATCGGGAACTGCTCGGCGATCTCGCCCGCCGTCCGATCCTTCTCGGTCAGCAGCTCGAGGATCTTGCGCCGCGTCGGGTCGGCGAGCGCCCTAAAGAGCGAGTCGTCCATTGGGTAGATATTTATACAATTATCTAATTATCGCAAGGTAGGGGCGCAGCATGCTGCGCCCGTACTGACCTACGTTGACTAAATCAGCCCATAGCACAAGCTTGCACACCATGTCCGCCCCGGACAACGCCCTGGATCGGTCCCGCGCCGTGCGCCGCGTGCTCGCGGGACTGCTTGTCGCCAACATCGCGGTGCTCGTCGTCAAAGCCACCATCGGCATCCTGTCTGGGTCGCTCGCCGTCATCGGCGACGCCGTGCACTCCTCCGTCGACGCTGTCTACAACGTGTTGGGGCTCGTGGTCGTGCGGGTCGCCGCCCGCGAGCCCGACGAAGACCACCCCTACGGCCATGGCAAGTTCGAAACGCTGGGCGCGCTGGGGATCGTGGTGTTCCTGTCGGTCACCTGCTTCGAGCTGGTGCGCAACGCGATCGGGCATTTGCTGTCGGGCGGCCACGCGATCCAGGTCAGCGATCTCGGCCTCGCGCTACTCGTCGCGACGCTCCTCACCAACATCTTCGTGGCCTGGTACGAGAACGCTCGAGGCCACGAGCTGTCGAGCGAGCTGCTCATCGCGGACGCCGCGCACACGCGCGCCGATGTCTTCATCACGATCGGCGTGGTGATCGGCGTGCTGTTTGCCCGGCGCGGCGCGACGTGGGTCGATCCCGCCATCGCCATCGTGATCGCGCTGCTGATCGTGCGAGTGGCCTACCAGATGCTCGCCCGCGCGGTGCCCGTCCTCGTGGACGAGCGCGCGATTCCCGCACCCACGATCCGGCAAACGGCGCAGGCCGTCGCAGGCGTGAAGAGCGCCTACGGCATCCGCTCGCGCGGCGGCAACGCCGGCGTCCGCTATGCCGAAGTCACGATCGCCGTGGATTCGGCCGCGAACGTCTCGGATGCGCACGCGATCGCCGACGCGGTGGAAGCGCGGCTGAAAAAGGACCTGGAGCTCGAGGAAGTGACGGTGCACGTCGAGCCATGCTGACCTCCGTGCCGCTTCACACGACCAAGACGGGGATGACCCCCGTTCGCCGCGCCCCACGCTCGCTCAAACAGGAGTACCAGGAGTTCATTCTGCAGCGGCTCGAGGAGTACAAGAACACAGTACCCCGCGCCGAGCTGCTCAAAATCGGTGACGAGGCGGTGCGCGAGCTCCAGGCGAGCGCGCAGGACCAGTATCTGCTCACCGAAGTGCTGCTGCTCGAGCACGTCGACCGGATCATCGCCCGCCGCCTGCGCCTCCCCTCGTTTCCGCGCTGGCGCCAGAAGCATCGCGCGCTGCGCGAGGCGCAACGCGAGCCGACGCATTGGGGCTTCGATCGCGGGCATCCGATCGTGCCGTGGGCGGACCGGCTCGAGCCGGGCGACGTCATCGTCGTCCTTGGCGCCGCGGCGCTCGGCGAAGCCCTCTACCTCGCCGCTCATGACGCCGAAGTGTTCCTGCTGGATCAGAACCTGGGCGCGGTCGAGGCGGCGGAGGGGCGTGCGGTGGCGGAACAGCTCGCCGGCGCCTTCCAGGCGCTCGTCATCAATTTCGGCAGCTGGTTCCCCGACCTGTCGCCCACACTGGTGGCCATTGCGCCGGGGAGTCTCGGCCAGCTCCGCGCCAAACAGCGCGCCTCGCTGATCGCCGATCTGCAGGTGCGGACGCCTTCGGGTGGCGTGCACTTGATCTTGCCGCCCGCGAACGAGAACCGGGAAGTGATTCCCCTCGCCCCCGAGGCCTTCCAATCGCTCTATCAGGGATGGCAGGTCCAACGGGGGGGAAGCCGCCGCTCCAAGCGATCCGGGTTCACGGCGATCAAGCCGCCGCGTCAGCACGACACGCCGAAGTCGGCGTTGAACGTGTCGGACTGACCCTCCTCATTCTTCCTAAAACCGTAACCCGTTGGCACGACAGCACGTAGCATGAGGACATGGCGGCAGGAGTTTTGCCTGCGGATGCAGGCATGACAACGCTTCCTCTGGTCCTCGACGACGAGCCGATGGGGATTATCCTGCGGGCCGGTCAGCAGATCCTGCGCCCTGCCAAGATCTGGGCTTACTGCTGGTTCCTCGATGAAGGAGAAGATGGCGATCACACGCATCGCCATCTCCCGGTAGACCCCAAGATCTAGCAGCACCACATTCGGCTGCCTATCTATCAGGCATGCCGAGCCTCACCGTAGATGGACGTGTCGTAGGCGCAGCTGAAGGCCAGACGATTCTCGATGCCGCCCGGTCGTCCGGCATCGAGATCCCGACTCTCTGTTGGTACCCCACCCTCCCAATCGTCGGCAACTGCCGCATCTGTCTCGTCTCCGTCGAAGGCCAGCCGAAACTGATCCCGGCCTGCGCGACCAAGATCGCCGACGGCATGGTTGTGACCACGCAGTCGCACGCCGCGGTCGAGAACCGCAAGGGTGTGCTGCGGCTCCTCGCCGAGCGCTATCCCGCCGATCACCTCCGCAACGGCGGCCGGGCGAACCCGCGCAACGAATTCGAGCGCTACCTCGTGCAGTACGACGTCGTGCCGACCGCCGTCGAAGGGCGCGATCTGCCGCTGCGCTCGGGCGACGAGCGCCCCGGCGATCCGATGATCCGCCACGACATGTCCACCTGCATCCTGTGCACGCGCTGCGTGCGTGCCTGTGAGGATATTCAAGTGGTTGGCGTGCTCGACGTCGGCTACCGTGGTGAGCACGCCGAGATCATCGTGGGCGCGGACGGCGATCCGGACCGAGCCGGATGCACCTGGTGCGGGGAATGCGTTCGGGTCTGCCCGACCGGCGCGATCTTCGAGGTGATGCCGCGGCAGCGATTCGCACCCGAGCAGATTCGACACCCCGAGAAGATCGTGCGTTCGGTCTGCCCCTACTGCGGCGTCGGGTGTCAGGTCGATCTGCACGTCGCCAACAATCAGGTCGTTCGCGTCACATCTCCCGATATCGAGCTGAACACGCCCAATCAGGGCTCCACCTGCGTGAAGGGGCGCTTCGGCTACGATTTCCCCCAACACCGCGACCGGCTCACTCGGCCTCTGATCCGGAAGGGATGGACGAAGGAAAAAGGCCGCTGGATCTGGAAAGGGCCGAAGGGCGCCGAGCGCCGTGCCGGGCCATGGCGGACGATCGAAGGCGAGGGCCGGCGCACCAAGCCGGGCACCCCGCCCCGCGCGACCGGCAAGAGCGTGCGCGAGCTACCGCTGCTCGAGCGGCTCGACCTGGACATCCGCGACCGCGTCGCGACCCCCGACGACTGGTACTCGCCTTTTCGTGAGGGCACCTGGGAGGAAGCGCT
Source organism: Gemmatimonadota bacterium (assembly GCA_003221825.1). Lineage (GTDB taxonomy): Bacteria > Gemmatimonadota > Gemmatimonadetes > Gemmatimonadales > GWC2-71-9 > 20CM-2-65-7. Next base: position 3,188 of record QHUE01000089.1, on the reverse strand, counting down.
CGAGCTGACCTCGCAGGAGCTGCTGCGAATCAAGGCGGCCCGGGGCCCCGATGCGCTCGCCTGCTTCTCGTCGGCCAAATGCTCGAACGAAGAGAATTACCTGATGATGCGCATGTTCCGCGGCGCGCTGGGCACGAACAACGTGGACCACTGCACGCGGCTGTGCCACTCGACGTCGGTCGCGGCGATGCAACGCGCGATCAACACGGCGGCGGCGTCGGGCTCGATGCGCGAGATCGAGCAGGCCTGCGACGTGATCTTCATCGCCGGCGCCAACACGACCGAATCGCACCCGGTGTTCGGCGCTGCGCTGAAGCGCGCGCACGAGAAGCGCGCCACGCTCATCGTCGCCGATCCGCGGCGCACCGAGCTCGCGGGCCGCGCGGACATTCACCTCCAGATGCAGCCTGGCACCGATGTCGCGCTCTACTCGGCGATGCTGAACCACATTTTGGGACTAGGGTTGGAGAATAGGGATTTCATCGCCAAGCGTACGCATGATTTTGAGAAGGTCCGCGAAGCGGTGAGGCCGTACACGGCGGCAAAGGCGGCGAAAATAACCGGCATAGCGGCGGAAAAAATCGAGCGCGCAGCCGAGATCTACGCGAAGGGGCCGAACACCAGCACGCTGTGGGCGATGGGGCTGACGCAGCATGCGAACGGCACCGACATCGTTACTTCGCTGCTCAATCTCATGTTCGCGTGCGGCATGATCGGGCGCTGGGGCGCGGCGATGCTGCCCGTGCGCGGCCAGAACAACGTCCAGGGCGCTTCGGACGTCGGCGCGATCCCCTTCGTCTACACCGACTATCAGCCGGTCGGGGACCAGAAGGTGCGCGCCCGCTTCGCCGGCACGTGGGGCGTGCCGGCCGAGTCGCTGTCGCTCAAGAGCGGCCTCATGGTGACCGAGGTGGTGAAGCCCGAGAGCGGCGTCCGCGGGATGTACATCATGGGTGAGAACCCGGTCATCTCGGATCCCGATATCGCGCACGCCGAGCACTGGTTTCAGGAGCTCGAGTTCCTCGCGGTCCAGGATCTCTTTCTCACGGAAACCGCCCGCTACGCCGACGTGGTGCTGCCGGGCGCGAGCTTCGCCGAGAAGGCGGGAACGTTCGTCAACACCGAGCGCCGCATCCAGCTCACCCACAAAGCGGTCGAGTCGCCTGGGGAGGCGCGCGGCGATCTCGAGATCCTGATGGAGCTTACCAACCGGCTCGGCCTGCCGACCACGTTCCGGGGCGCCGAGGATGTCATGCGGGAAATCGCGCGCGTGACGCCCAGCTGGGCGGGGGTGACATACGAGCGGCTCGAAGGCGCCGGCTTGCAGTATCCGGTTCCGGACGCCACCCATCCCGGCACATCGTTCTTGTTCGACAAGGCGTTTCCCACGGCGGACGGCCGGGCTACCTTCGTGGCGGTCGAGTACACCGATCCCGTCGAGCTCCCCGACGACGAGTATCCATTCGTGATGAACACGGGCCGCCAGCTCTATCACTGGCATACCGGCACGATGACGCGGCGGGCGAGCGGGCTGGATGCACGGGAGCCGACGGCGATCGTCGAGATTCACCCGGACGATGCCAAAGCGCTCGGCGTCCAGGAGGGTGCACTGGTGCGGCTCACGTCGCGGCGCAACTCGATGGTCACCGCCGCGCGCATCAGCGATCGTGTCGCGCGCGGGCAAGTGTTCGTGCCGTTCCACTTCCGCGAAGCGGCGGCCAACCTGCTCACCAACCCGGTGCTGGATCCCTACGCGAAAATGGCCGAGCTGAAGGTCTGCGCGGTGCGGATCGAGCGCGCTTGAACCTCGGCCTCGAGGGTCGCGTCGCCCTGGTCTGCGGCGGGACCCGCGGCATCGGCCGCGCGGTCGCCACCTTGCTTGGCGACGAGGGGGCGCAGGTCGCGGTAAACGGGCGCGATCCCAAAACCGCTCCCTTCCCCGCGGACGTCACGGTTCCTGCCGAGGCGGAGCGATTGGTGCAGGACGTCGCCAAGAGATTCGGCCGGCTCGACATTCTTTTCTGCAATGCCGGCGGGCCCCCCGCCGCGGCCTTCAAGGATCAGCAGGCGGACGCCTGGCGAAAGGCGATCGAGCTGAACCTCCTGTCCACAATCCACTTGGCCCGCGCGGCCGTGCCGATCATGACGAAGGCGAAATGGGGCCGGATCATCTGTCTCGCGTCCATCGCGGCATTGCAGCCGCTGCCAGGCTTGATCCTGTCCTCGACGGCGCGCGCCGGCGTCCTCGGCTTCGCCAAGGCCCTGTCCGACGAGGTCGCAAAGGACGGCATCACGGTGAACAGCATTTGCCCGGGATTCATCGCTACGGAGCGAATCGAGGAGCTGTCGAAAGCCCGCCCTGAGATGATCAAGCAAAGAATGGCAGAGACGCCGATCGGACGGATTGGGACGCCGGAGGAGCTCGCCGCGGCGGTCGTGTTTCTGGCGTCCGAACGGGCCAGCTATATTACCGGCGCCGTCCTCGAGGTCGATGGCGGTTTTACACGGTCCATCTTTTAACCCGTCCCTCTTCCCCTTCCCCCGTCCCCGAGTTCATGCAAGCAATCGTCAAGGAAGAACGCGCGCCCGGCTTGACCGTGAAGTCTGTGCCGAAACCGACGCCGGGCCCCGGTGAAGTCTTGATCGCGGTCCGGCACGCCGGGGTCTGCGGCACCGACCTCCACATCGCCGACTGGAACCCATGGGCTCGCGGGCGCATCAAGCCGCCGATCGTCGTCGGCCACGAATTTGCCGGAGAGATCGAGTCCGTCGGTGACGGCGTCACGGGGCTCCGGGCGGGCCACCTCGTCACCGCCGAAGGCCACATCGTCTGCGGGCACTGTCTCCAGTGCCGCACTGGCAACAGTCACATCTGCCAGAACACGCGCATCATCGGGGTCGATCGCGACGGGGCGTTCGCCGAATACATCACGATGCCTGCGACCAATGTGCTGACGCTCGATGGGGGAACCATCCCCACCGAAGTCGGGGCGATCATGGACCCGATGGGGAACGCGTTCCACACGGTGCTGACCGGGGGGGCGGAGATTCCCGGCAGTACAGTCTTCATTGTGGGGTGCGGGCCGATCGGCTGCTTTGCGGTCGGCATCGCGCGGGCGGCCGGCGCGACCAAGGTCATCGCGTCGGACGTGAATCCCAAACGTCTCGCGCTCGCCGCCACGATGGGC
>QHUE01000299.1 GCA_003221825.1 Gemmatimonadota bacterium | reverse complement strand
ACACGTGATCGAGGATGGTGCCCCCCCCGCCGGTCGTGCCGTGCAGGTTCCAGTAGGTGTGCTGAGACAGATTCAGCGGCGTGGCCTTGTCGGTCGTGGCCTCATAGTCCACGACCAGCTCATCCCGCGGCGTGAGGGTGTAGGTCACCCGCGTCACGAGCGTACCCGGGTAACCCTCTTCACCGTCTCTGCTCGTGTACTGTAGCGTGACACCGGAGCCGCTGTCGGTTTGGAACGGCTCACCGGTCCACAGGACCCTGTCGAATCCGCGGACGCCCCCATGCAGCGTGTTCTCTCCGATGTTCTTGGCGAGGTGGTACGTCGTGCCGTCGAGGGTGAACTGCGCATTCCGGATGCGATTGGCGTACCGGCCGACGATCGCGCCGAAGTACGGCACGTTTTTGAGGTAGCCGGCGAGACTGTCGAAGCCGAGCACGATGTCGTCGAGGCGTCCGGCGCGGTCCGGGGTGCGGATCGACGTGATGATGCCGCCGTACGTGATCACCTGCACCTCGATGCCGTGGGCATTACTGAGCGTGAAGAGCTCGACGCTGCGCCCGTCGGGGAGCCGCCCGAATGGAGCGCGCGTCACGCGGGGCGTGGCCTGCGATGTGTCACGAAGCACAAAGACCACGGATGGATCAACCGGATACCGGCCGAAATGTGCGCCGTAGATCGCGAGTCCACCGGGCAGCGCCGCATCGACCTCCAACCTAACGACCATCTCGCCGGTGCGGGCTCCCTCACGGAGCGCGTCGGCGGAAATCGGCACGCGCAGCAGCTCCCCGTACGATCCGGCTTCGTAGAGATGTCCGTCATGCGGCTGGGCATGCCAGCTCAAGATGCCGCGCGAATCGGCGGGGTCGTCGGGCAGCTCCCAGCGACCGGCGGGCTGGCCGTTCACGCGCACGCTCACGGCGCTGCGGAATTTGGTGGCTCCGGTCATCGGATAGCTGTTGGGGTTGCGACTCGGGTCGTGAAAGCCGCCGCCGCGCATGTAATCGCCGTTATCCGCCGCGGTCGAATCGCGATCCTTGCCGTTGAGCCGCTTGGCGGAAGCCTCGACGAGAAACGTCGCACTCGCGACGTCGTTCACGGCGAGCCCGGCAGGCCAGGGGATGCGATACTCGAAGAATCCGCTCCCCGCGCCGTTCAGTTTGCGATCGCCGAGGACGGTCCACTGCTTGAGCGTCCAGTGGCCATCGCGCACCGCCGTCGCCGGCACGCGCGCGACGCGCACGTTTGGGCGGTCAGCCACCGTGCCTTCAACAACGAAGGTCGTGAAGTTGCGCTGTAGCACCGAGTCCTTGGCATCCATGAGGCGCGTGGCCAGTACCACGGTCGCGGGCTCGCTCGGCATCGTCACGGCGAGCGGCGGCAGTGCTCGCGACATCCACGGCCGGTACGGCACGCGCGTCACCGTCGTGTCCCAGGTGCGCCGCTCGCCGAGCGAATTCCAGCCGTACAACTCAGCGCGCAACGTGAGCGAATCGCCGAAAGCTTTGCTGCCGGTCAGGAATGACGCGTACAGCGGCACCTCCACGTGCTCGCCCGGCCGCACGGTGCGGCTCAGCTCGGGATCGCCGACGGCGATGTAGAGCGGCGCGTGCAGGTCGCGGAGCGACATCCCCGCCACGATGTCGCCTAGTCCGGTCTCTTTCCATGAGCGGTCGTAGCGCCAGTAGCCATTCCACTCGTTGATGACGTCGTGGTGCTCGGTGTACAGCCAGCCGCAGAGCTTGGCGTGGCGGCGAAACGCGTTGATGGCACGGTGGTAGTCCCAGCTCCAATCGACGTCGCCCGTGCTGCCCGCGTAGCCCCACACGTTCCCGAACTCCGAGTTGCACATCGGTTGGCGGGCCTGGCGCCACGGGGATCGAAAGTTCCAGGTCGAGCCGGGGAACGTGCTGTCGCTCAGCCGTTCGACGTGCGCTTCCCACCGCCAGCCGGGCAAGTATTCATGCCACGTATTGAGATCGGTCTCCGTATGTCCGCTGCCGCAGCACACCGAGTTGTCCTCGACGAGCCGCGTGGGATCGAGCGATTTCGCCAGGCGGTAATCACGGGCGACGCGGCGCTCGGTCGCGGGCAGGTAGCGATCTTGGCCGTCGACCTTCGTCTCGAGACCCCACGTCTCGTTGAACAGGATCCAGGCGAACACGGACGGATGGTTGTAATCGCGCGCGATCATGCCTCGCAGCGCGGCGTCGTGCTCGCGGAAGGCCGCGGAATCGGGCGGACCCCACCAATTCGGCACGTCGGCCATGATGAGCATGCCCAGCCGATCGGCCCAATACAGCTTGCGCGGCGCCTCGATCTTGATGTGCTCGCGGAGGCCATTCAACCCGATCTGGCGCGCGCGCAGGATCTCATCGCGCAGGACGCTGTCTGAGGGAAACGTGTAGTAGCCCTCGGGGTGATACGCCTGATCGAGCGCCAGCTGGAGATAGACGGGCGCGCCATTGAGTGCGACGTAGCGGTACGTGGTGCCGGGCAGGTCCACGACACCGATCGTCCGCATGCCGAAATAGGTTTGGACCCGGTCCTGAGCGAGTCCGCCGCCACCCACGCTCACCACGACCTCGTGGAGGAACGGATCGTCGAGCGACCAGCGGCGCGCCTCGGGGAGCGGGATGTCGAGATGAAGCGTCTTGGCGCCGCGCGGGATGCGGTGCGTGACG
>QHUE01000242.1 GCA_003221825.1 Gemmatimonadota bacterium | reverse complement strand
GCACAGCACGCCCGCGGGATGGGCGATCCTCCAGCTCATTGCCGTTGGCCTCGCGTGGCTCGCGATGACGGCGGTGCGTTTCGGTCCCGCGCTTTCCGTCATCGAGCGGCGGCGGCGTTCGCCCCTCGAGCATCTCGAGGCGCTCGGCGCGGGGCTCGAGAGTGCCGCAGACGTCGACACGGCCGTGCAGCGCCTGGCGCTGGGTTTGCGCCGGCGCCTGAGCCGAGCCGGTCATGTCGGCAATGGCAACGTGCTGCCGTGGCTCGAAAGTTTGGAGCTGGCGATGCGCGGTCCCAAGGGCCGCGGCGCCGTTCGCCGCTTACATCACTTTCTCACTGCACGCGATCGCGATGAGCAACGCGTGCTTCTGGCCGCTCAAGCCGTGGAGGACGTGTGGGAGGAACTGCGCCCGCGCACGACGCGCAACGCATCGTAGAAGCCCTGCGCCGTGTGGTGCTGGGTCAAGAAGCCGCCACGCGCGAAGTGCTCGTCTGCCTGCTCGCGCGCGGGCACATCCTGCTCGAGGGCGTTCCCGGGACCGCCAAGACACTGCTGGTGCGGACCCTCGCGCTCGCGCTCGATGTGCGCTTCGTGCGCATCCAGTTCACGCCCGACCTGATGCCCGCCGATATCACGGGCATCACGCTGCTGACCGGGGCACAGCAGTTCTCGTTTCGGCCGGGACCGGTCTTCGCCGATCTCGTGCTCGCGGATGAAATCAACCGCGCGCCGGCGAAGACACAGGCCGCCTTGCTCGAAGCGATGCAGGAGCGGACGGTGACGGTGGACGGCCAAAGCCACCCGCTGTCGCCGACGTTCACGGTGTTCGCCACACAAAACCCGATCGAGTTCGAGGGCACCTACCCGTTGCCTGAGGCCGAGCTCGATCGGTTCATGGCCAAGGTGCTGGTCGGCTACCCGTCGGCGGAGGTGGAGCAGGGGATTCTGACGAAGTACGTCGGGGGCTTCGAGGCCGATCGGACCGATACCTACGGCGTCACTCCCGTCATCAACGCCGACGGCCTCGACCGCCTCCGTCAGGCCGTCGATGGGGTTCGCGTCGAGCCGCGCATCACCGCGTACATCACCGCCATCGTGCGCGCCACGCGCGAAGCCGCTTCGCTCACGCTGGGCGCAAGCCCGCGCGCCGGCGTGTCGCTCTTCAAGGCGGCCCGATCGGCCGCGCTGCTCGAGGCCCGAGACTATGTCATCCCCGACGACGTGAAGCTGCTCGCCCCGGCGATCCTCCGGCATCGCGTCAACGTCGCCCCCGAGCTCGAGCTCGAAGGGGTGACGGCCGATCAGGCACTCAAAGCGATTCTGGATCGGATCGAGGCGCCCACCGCGTGAGCATGCAGCCTGTCCTGCTGGCCGGGGCCGTCATCGCGGCCTTCATTGGACTGTGGTATGCGCTGGGCACGGTCGCCGGCATTCTGTGGACGCCGCGCGCCATCGCGATTGCGGCCGTCCTCTCGCTATTTGGCGCTGCGGGATTCTGGACGCCGTGGGGGCTCGACGTGATGCTGCTCGCCGATCTGGTGTTGATCGTCCTGGTCTGGCTGGACGCGACCCTCGCGCAGCCGGTCACGGTGACGCGAGAGCCGTTGCCTGCCTTGTCGGTCGGCCATCCCGGCGAGGTGACTTATCGCTGGACCAATCCGGCCGGCCGTCCCGCGCGTCTGCAGGTGCGCGAAGTGCGTCCCGACATCCTGGGCGGCCCTCAGCCGCCGCGTGTGTTCACCATCCCCCCGCGCACCGTGGGGCGTGAGACGGTGCCCGTCGTTCCAGTGCGGCGCGGACGCGAGACGGGAGGCGCCGGAGGTTTCGTCCTCGATAGCATGGGGCCGCTCGGAGTCGGCCGGCACCGGGTTCACGTGCGGCTGCCGTGGGAGGTCGTCGTCTATCCGCCGCTCGTCTCCGTTCGCCTGCGCGCGTCGGTCGCCGAAGCACTGCGGCGGCGCGATGTGGGGATGAAGGCCATTCGCCGGCTGGGGGAGGGGCGGTTGTTCGAGTCGCTGCGTGAATGGGTGCCGGGCGACGATCTGCGGCACATCGATTGGAAAGCGACGGCGCGGCGTGCCAAAGTGATCACCCGGCAGTACGAAGCCGAGCGCCGGCAGCAAGTGCTCCTGGTGCTGGATACCGGCCGGCTCATGACCGCCGACGTCGCGGCCGGCGTGGCGCGGCTCGACTTCGCGGTCCAGGCGGCGCTGGAGCTGGCGTATGCCGCCGCACAGCACGACGACAACGTCGGCATCATGACGTTCGCCGACGGCGTTCAGCACTTCGTGGCGCCCGAGCGCGGCCGAACCGGCGTGCGCCGGGTGATGGACGTGCTGGCCGAGGTGCAGCCCAAGCTTGTCGAGCCCGACTATCCCGGCGCGTTTCGGTACCTCGCCGCGCGCAACCGGAAGCGTGCGTTG
>QHUE01000088.1 GCA_003221825.1 Gemmatimonadota bacterium | reverse complement strand
AAGCGCCGATCGGAGACCGTGAACTGGTAGCTCGGCTCGTAGTACCCCTCGGCTTCCGACTGGAGGGGCCGCGGTGGGGGCGGTGGTGGCGGTAGCGGTGCTGCCGCCGGCTGCTCGGTGACCACAGGCGCGGGTGCCGGGAGGCGCAGAATCACGAACGCCCCCGCGCCCACAAGCGCCAGGAGTCCGACGCCAACGACGATTGTGCGCCGACGTCCCCGTATGGTCACCCACAGGCGTTGGAACATTTCCCTGAGACGTTCCAGGATCGTCTGAAGACGTTGCACGACCGCTGCACGCGCCGCGATCGCCGCCCCCCCCTTCGGCGCGACCTCATGGGTCGGAGCCAAATCGGCCGCTGGCGTGACAGGGCTTGGGCCCGGTGAAAAGTCCGGGGGGAGCGGCGGAGGTACGTACAGCCCCGGAAGACCCCGGGGCGGCGGGGGCGGAACGACACCGCGCGGAGGAACGACAGCACGGGCGGTGGGGGCGGCCGGGAGTCGAGCGGCCGCTGGGTGAGGCCTGACGAGTCTGACGTACGCCGGTTTCCGGCGGAGCCGGGACCAGATTGCAAGCAGCAGCGCCGCGCCCACGGCGCCTGCGGCATCCGGTACGAGATCCCGCACGCGGCAATGTACCTGTCCACGCCCTCCGCCCGTCATGCCTTCGGCGAGCTCGACGAGGGCTGCCACGAGCAGCGTCGCGACGAGCGCCCAGATGCCGCGCGCGTCAGACCTTCCGAACTGTACCCACGACATCCAGTAGAAGCCGGCGAACAGCGCGATGTACGCGTAGTTGTGCAGCAAGGGGACGAGCAGGTGCAGCGTGGGAAGGAGCTGCTCGCACTTCGGGACGTGCACGTGGAAGTGGGTTTGCGCCGGAAAGTAGAGGAGCCCGAGCACCACGAATGCGGGGTAGGCCCAGCGCTTGCCGCGCAGGGCGATAAGGGCGAGAAGAACGAGGACGCCTGCACCGACGCGAACGGCTAGAGGTGACATGTGCCCAGTAGCCTGACGACGTTGGCCTAAGCTAAGGGGTCATGCCTCGCAAGCCAACCGTTGGGCATATCAGACCGCCACCAATCAATAAATGAAGGGGATGAGCCGACGGCGCGTGCGAATGAATTCGCGATACGGTTCGCCCACCACTCGGAGTAACGTGCGCTCCTCTACGGCAATGCGGTAGCCGTACACGGCGAAGGCCCCGGCAGCGAGTAACGCCGTGCTGGCCCAACTTCCAAGCGCCAGGCCGAGGCCGATGTTCATGAGAATCCCAGCACTGTAGGAAGGATGCCGGAGGAGCGCGTACGCGCCCGTTGTCATGATGCGTTGATTCGGATCGGCTCGTACATCGCCCGTGAACGAGGAACCCAAGAGCCGCCAACAATGGCGACGCAGGAGGCTGCCAAGAGCGATGGTGACAATCCCCAGACCGAACACAGCCGGCCGTAGCGCGACTGCTACGCGCAGAAAAGGCATCCACGCAAACGGGAAGGCGATCGCAGCCGCGCGATCCCGCCCCCGAAGATGATCACACGACAGGAGCCAGCGTCGGGCGAATCGGAACGGACCGCCGACTTGCGCGCTGCTCGGACGATCTTGAATTCGGGATAGAACGCCCAGATCGTCACCGCCCAAAACAGCGGCCAATACGGCCATGAAAAAGCCAAAGGCCTCATTGTAGTCAAGCTAACGATCACCTTACAGATCGAACACCGGCGATCCCCGCGCCCGCGACAATCTGTAGTGCTTCTTCCTTCGAGAATCCCTGTTTTATGAGTGCCTCATAATATCGGCGCGAGAACCGTGCGAGCCGCTCGATCGTCTCAGGTTTCTCGAATGTCTTGATGGTGCCCTCAATCATCGATTGCATCATCGACTCATACATCGGACCCATCTGATTGAACATGCCCGCCATCTGCACCATCTGCAGAGAGTCAGGGATCACTGGCTTCGCGGTGGGTTGTTGGGCCACAAGTACCGCAGGTGCCAGGAGCAGAATCGCAAAAAGGGGGACAAGGGGACGCATTAGAGATTCTCCTGGTGATTTGATCGTGCCGCCTAACGGGGCGCTTGTTAGGCGGTCCGCCAATGAGCCAGATCAGTTCCGATAGAAAACCACGGTGCCAGAGTCGGAGCCCTGGAGCCAAGTGCCGCGGAGCTCCTTGTTGCTCAGCACCTGACCTGAATACGTGGCCATGAAGGCCAGCTGGTCGCGAATCGTGAGTCGGAATGCGTTAACGGTGTGCTCACCAGTGATCGTAACCGAGCCAGGGGAACACGCCGGGCCGACCCCGCAGATGGTGCCGGTGCCGGTAACCGTTGGCCCCGCGGTGGCAAGAGAAAGAGTGATACTAGACCCGGAAGGATTACGGTTGAATTCCCATTCCCACATCCCATCCAGGTTGCTGCGTGGGGAGAGGGACGACTGACAGGCCATCGCGCTCGCCAGTGCTAAGAGGGCGACGAAAGAGCGGCGCACGGGCATACCTCCGCGAAGAACAATCTCTAAAGGTGTACCCCGCCTCGGGCTGCAAGGTCACAAGCGGGCGAGCGGGGCCGCCTAACGGAATGCGGCTAAGCTGCGGCGCGCATGGGACCTCAGGTCTTGGGAAGCTCGCGACGGCCTTCCTTCAGCAGCATGCGCACTACGATCGGCTTCACGCGGCCGGTGGTGTCTTGCCGAGCGCGAGACGCCCCGGAGTATCACGCCGGCGCTGCTTTCCGTCGAAGATCCAGGAAGAGCGCGGCCGGGCCCACCATCGCGAGCGCCAGAATCGGCGGCGACACATAGAACGGCCGCAGCAGCCCGATCTGATAATCGCCCGCGAGCCGGATGAGAGTCTCGATGAGCGCGACGAGCGCCACCACGATCATCCGGCCGCGCTTGGTGCTGACCGTCGTGCGCGGATCGGTAACCATGAAGAAGACGAACAGCTGATACATCGGCCCCGTAATCGGCGCCAACTCGGCGAACAGCGGTCCACCCACGATCACATGGCGCAGCAGCGCGAAGATGATGAAACAGGCCACGTACGTCAGCGTGACGTGCAGCACCCGCGCGCGCCACGCGATCACCAGGCCGAACGTCCAGATCACGAGATTGGTGCCGATGTCGTTGCCCCACTGATGGCTGAGAATCGCGACGGAATCGGCCGCGACGAGCACGAGGAGCGCGATCGCGAAGTTGCTGGGATTCCAAAGATGCCGGCCCCGATACGTGAGCACGTACTTGGACGCGATCGCGATGAAGGCGCCCAGCGCAAAGGGCCAGAGAATGTTGGCCTGGGGCTTGGTCAGCAGCGCCAGGCTGATCCCCGTGATGTACGCGCTCGCCACGTTCGCCACTCGACCCCGCAGCCACCACGAGAGCAGCACTTCCGTCGCCACACACACGCCGAGCGTCGTCGCGAGCCGCTGGTAGCCGCCGAGGATGCTGTAGCGCGCCTCGCCCACTACGAGCACCAGCGTGATGAGCATGACGATCAAGTATTTGGGATCGGTGAAGATGCGCTTCAGCGTGGAGGCTCCGTGATCACATGCAGCTGATCGATCGCGAGACCGTTCAAGACCTGCTCAGTGCCGGAGGGCCAGCGAATCGTGACGCGCCCGAGCCGCTGATCGCCCAGCCCAAAATGCAGCCGCCGATCGTTCTGGCTGCAGAATCCCGAGCCACCATCCACGACCTGGCGCTGCCGGCCCGGCCCGATCTCCGCCGTCACCTCGGCGCCGATGGCGCTGCGGTTGCTGCGCGTCCCGACGAGCTTGAGCTCGACCCAGTGCGAGGGGTTGGCGATGTTGCGGTACAGCAGCGCCCTGCCCTTCTCATTCGCAACCACCACATCGAGCAGCCCATTGTTGAAGAGATCGGCCATCGCGACGCCGCGGCCGTCGAGCAGGTCGGTGACGCCCGCCTCCTGCGCGACATCGACGAACCCCGCCTGGCCGCGATTCAGCAGCACACGCGAGCGCTCGTAGCCCGACAGGCTGGCCGTGCCGATCGGCGGCCAGTTCTTTGCGTCCTCGAAGATGTTGCCCTGCGCCCCCGCGATCTTCGACATCCCGTACCAGTAGCTGCGCGTCGAGTCGGCCGAGATGAAGCCGTTCGCGACGAAGAGATCGAGGAGGCCGTCGTTGTTCAAGTCGCCGAACTGCGCCCCCCACGCCCACCCCGCGTCGGCCACGACGCCGGTCGCCACCTCGTTGAACTTCCCCAGCTCCTTCAAGAAGTTGAGCCGCAGGTTGTTGCCCTGAAACAGGAAGCCCTTCTCCGAAATGTTGGTGACGAAGACGTCGTGCTCGCCGCGGTTGTAGACATCGCCGAGCGCGACCGCCATGCCGCTCTTGGAATCGTCCTCGAGCCCCGCGCGCGCCAGCTCGAACCGCTTGCCTTCGCGATTGAGGAACAGCTCCTCGGGCCCGTAGTCGTTGGCGAGATAGAGGTCCGGCCACCCGTCGTCGTTGAAGTCGGCCGCCGCGGCCGCGAGCGTCCAGCGCGTGCTGCCCACACCCATCGAGTCCGTGACGTCCTTGAAATGCCCCTTGCCGAGATTCTTGAACAGCAGATTCTTGCCGCCGTTCGAGGCGAATTCCCAGCTCTGCTGCATGATGCGCGTGGTCGTGAGATGCCAGAAGTCGATGTCGGAGCGGAAGTAACCGGTGATGTAGAGATCGAGCAGGCCATCGCGGTCGAAGTCGAACCAAACGGCGCCGTTGGAATTCATCCAGGTGCGCAGCCCCGACTGCGCCGTCACATCCTCGAAGTGTCCTAGCCCTCGATTGTGCAGCAGCTGCGGGTAGCCCCACTTGTAGACGAGCAGATCTTCGTTGCCGTCGTTGTCGTAGTCGCCCCACACCGCGCCCATCGACACGCCTTCGCCGGCGCGGTTTAGCGTCCCCCCCCCGACGCCCGCTTCCGCCGCGACGTCGCGGAAGGTGCCGTCCTTCTGGTTGATGTACAGCGCGTTCGATGTGCCGAACCGCGACGACGTGAAGTAGAGGTCGGGCCAGCCGTCATTGTTCACGTCCGCGACCGAGACGCAGGCGCCGAGGGCGGCGATGTGGGCGGCGATGTGCGCGACCTTGGAGTCCAGCCTAGGGGATTGATGCACGAAGTCGATCCCGCTCGCCTGCGCGACTTCGCTCAAATGGATGGTTTCACTCGCGCTCGCGCTGCTCCCGGTGGCGCGCGCGTTGAGGATGATGACGGCGACGACGGCGGCCACGAAGGCCGCCGTCACAATGAAACGACGCCACGCAAGCATGGCCTGAACGATATCCGGCCCGGCAAGGGCGCGTTAGTTTCCGTGGCCATGTTTCGCGGATCCGTTTACTCGATCGGTATGCTGCTGCTGATCGCCGTGGCGAGCTGCGGCGGCGAAACGGCCGCGCCCGTCTTCAGGCTGCTCTCCCCGGGGCAGACCGGCATCTCGTTCGCGAACACCATCACGACCAACGATTCCTTCAACATCCAGAACGACGTCTACATCTACAACGGCGCCGGCGTCGCCGTGGGCGACATCGATAACGACGGCCTGCCGGACATCTTCTTCAGCGGCAACATGGTCTCGAGCCGCCTGTATCGGAACACAGGCAACCTGCAGTTCGAGGACATCACCGAGCGCGCCGGGGTCAAGACCAACCGGTGGTGTACGGGCGCAACGATGGTGGACATCAATAACGATGGGTTCCTGGATATCTACGTCTCCGTCTCCGGTCCCGGAGCCAGGTCCAAAGGGGTCGATCGCGCCAACCTGCTCTTCATCAATAACGGCGACGGCACGTTCACGGAGGCGGCGGCGAAGTACGGCATCGCCGACACCGGCTTCACCACGCACGCGGTCTTCCTCGATTACAACGGCGACGGCTACCTCGACCTCTTCCTGCTGAACAACTCCCCGCAGGACTTTGCGCGCGGCGCGGCCGACGCGCACCCCCTCGGCGTGCGGACCAACAGCCCCGCAAGCTACAACACGCTGTACCGCAACAACGGCGACGGGACGTTTACGGACGTGTCAGAGCAGGCGGGGATTCTGCGGCAAATCGGGTACGGGCTCGGCGTGGTCGTGGCCGACGTGAACCGGGACGGCCGGCCCGACATCTACGTGTCGAACGACGTCTCCCCGAACGACGCCCTCTACATCAACAATGGGAACGGCACGTTTACGGATAAGGCCGCCGCGTCGCTGAAACACACGAGCATCGCCGGGATGGGCGTCGACGTCGCCGATTTCAACAACGACGGCTGGCCCGACGTCGTCCAGATGGACATGCTGCCTGCCTCCTCCGAACAGCGCAAGCGCATGAGCGGCTATCTCACCAATGCCAGGCGCATGGAGCAGCGGAGCCGGGGGTTTCGGGACGACTACGACGCCAACGCGCTGCAGTTGAGCAACGGCATCACGCCGCACGGCGACGTGGTGTTCAGCGAAATCGCGAATTTCGCGGGCGTTGCCGCCACCGATTGGAGCTGGAGCGCCTTGTTCGCCGATTTCGACAACGACGGGCGCAAGGACATCTTCGTCACGAACGGCTATCCCAAGGCGCCCAACGATCTCGACTACCAGTTGGCGGTATTTCGCGCGCGCCGGGCAAACGATCATGCGGCGGCGCTGGAGGCGTTACGCCAGTTGCGCAGCTACCGCGTCCCGAACTACCTGTTTCGCAACAACGGCGATCTGACGTTCAGCGATGTGAGCAAGGCGTGGGGCATGGATCAGCCCGGCTTCTCGTACGGCGCCGCCTATGTCGATCTCAACAACGACGGCAAGCTCGACCTGGTCGTGAACAATATCGATGCGCCCGCGTCGATCTACGAGAATGTCCAGCGCGATACGGCCGCACACTTCCTCACGGTCGTGCTCGAGGGCGAGCCGCCAAACCGCCGCAGTCTCGGTGCCACGCTCATGCTGACGGCCGACGGCAGACGGCAGTATCTCTATCACTCGCCCTATCGCGGCCTCATGTCGACCATGGACGATCGTGAGCATTTCGGACTTGGCGGGTCGACGCGGGTCGACAGCCTGGTCGTGGTCTGGCCTGATGGACGGACCCAGGTGCTTACTGGACTCGGTGTGGATCAGATGGTGACGGTGAGGCAGGTGTCTGGTGTCAGGTGTCTGGTGTCAGACAAATGCACCCCCAAGCACCTGACACCTGACACCAGAAACCCGCAGTTCCAGCCCGCAAAAGCCCCGGCCTACGCTCAAACCTTCTCCGCCGCTCCCGATTACGACGTGCAGCCGCTGCTTCCGTATGAGCCGTCGCGGCAGGGTCCCGCCATTGCGGTGGCGGACGTCAACGGCGACGGTTTGGACGATGTGTTCGTAGGCGGCACGGCAGGAAACCCCGGAAAGCTCTTTCTTCAAAAGACGGACGGGAGCTTTGTCGAATCGGCGCAGGGCCAGCCCTGGGCGGCCGACGGCGCGTACGAAGACTGGGGCGCGCTCTTTTTCGATGCGAACGGCGACGGCAGGCCCGATCTCTACGTCGCGAGCTGCGGATACCAGCACACCCCCATGTCCCGCCTGCTCCAGGACCGGCTCTACATCAATCAGGGTGGTGGACGCTTTGTGCGCGATACCGCGGCGCTGCCGGCCATGCTCACGTGCACGGCGGCGATCGCGGCGGGCGATTACAACGGCGACGGCCGGGTGGACCTCTTCGTCGGCGGGCGTCTCACGCCGCGGAATTATCCGTATCCGGCGCGCAGCTACGTGTTGCGCAATGATGGCGGGCATTTCACAGACGTCACGGCGCAGGTCGCGCCCGAGCTGGCGCAGCCGTTCGGCCTGGTGACGGCAGCGGTGTGGATCGATTTCGACGGCGACGGCAAGCTCGATCTCGTCACCGCCGGCGAATGGATGCCGCTCGAGTTCTTCCGCAACGACGGCGCGCGACTCCAGAACGTGACGGCCTCAGTGGGCGCCGGTCCCACACGCGGCTGGTGGTGGAGTCTCGCGACGGCCGACTTCAATCACGACGGGCGTCCCGACCTCGTGGCCGGCAACATGGGGCTGAACTTCATGTATCCGGCGTCGCCCCAGAATCCCTTCGGGGTCTACGCGGGCGACTTCACGGGGAATCACACGGCCGATATCGTGCTCACGCAGACGCTCGACGGAAAGGATTACCCGTTCTTCGGACGGGCGAAGTTGGGGCCGACGATCTATCCGCTGGCGCTGCACGTCCCGCTCTACTCCACATTTGCGGCGGCCACCGTCGCCCAGCTGCTCAGTCCGGCGTCGCTGCAGCACGCGGTGCACGATCAGGTCGACTCGTTCGCCAGCCTGTACTTGCAGAATAACGGCAACGGCACGTTCACGCCCGTGCTGCTCCCGAATCTCGCGCAGATCTCCCCGATCCGTGGCATCGTGGCGCACGATGTGGACGGCGACGGCAATCTCGATCTGATTGTTGCCGGCAACTTCACGGAGATGGAGCCGAACACCACACCGCCCGACGCGGGGAACGGGCTGTGGTTACGGGGAGATGGCAAGGGCCACTTTACGCCGGTCCCGCCAATCGAGAGCGGCTTGCTCGCGTCCCGTGGCGTGGCGGGACTCGTGCTCATGAAAACGCCTGCAGGGAGCGCCGTGCTCGTGGCGAACACGGGCGACTCCCTGCAGGCTTTTATACTACGCCGGCGCTAGCTCGCGCTGCCTACTGGCAGGCTCCCCAACCGGGATTCTGCTGCAGCTGGCACTGCCCGCCCACCTTGCTCAACTCGACCTGCACCGAAGGAATCGGATAGAACAGATACTTCGGCAATGTGAACTGACCCGCCACACCGCCAAGGTACGCGATTCGCCCAGCCTCACTTCCGACATAGTTGTTGACCGCCGTATCGGCGATGCCCCAGCGCCGCAAGTCGAAGAACCGCTGGCCTTCCATTGCCAGCTCGACCCGGCGCTCCGCCCGCACGGCGTTGCGCGCGTACGCTGCTCCCAGACCGGTCCAGGGCACCGTATAGAGCCCGATCTTGTAGAAGGCCCACCCCGTCTGGAGCGAGTCGACATTGACCCCTGCCTGGAGCGTGTCCACCATGGACGGGCCCGCGACCGTGCAGTACGCCGTATAGCGGTTGAACACCGTGGTGTCCGCACCGCACCCCTGCGCTGCGACGCCCGCGCGCGCACGGATCTGATTCACGATCGTCCGGGCGACGTCGAGGTTCCCCAGCTCGACCTCCGCTTCGGCGTCGAGGAGCAGCATGTCGGCGTACCGGAAAATGTGGATCGGCACGTTGTTCGTCTGTGTCGCCACCCAGCCGACGTTGTCCTCGGCATCCGGGAAGGCCGCCTCATGGATGTTTTTCTTCGGACTGTAGGGCCCGCTGTACGACGCGTCCCGGATCCAGGCACGCGAGTGCAGATTCCAGTCCTTGTAGGGTACGCCGTCA